>JAGCJL010000041.1 GCA_017647975.1 Bacteroidaceae bacterium
GCACCAAATATTTTGTAATTGTTCACCGCACGGATTCGGCTCGGAATAAGTGCGAAGAAGAAGTTTACAAAGTTGATAAACGAGATAACGAGAATCAACACTGCGATAGCAATCAGTGTGTAGGTAGTTGTGCGACTACCGTGCATCCACTCAGGCTCGGTATCATCTGCAAAGTAGAGGTCTGCAATAGGTGTCAAACGAGGGGTGATAAGTGCAAGTTGCTGCTTGTATTCCTCTTCAGAAAATCCTCGTTTCTCGCAATCGTTTTTAAGATATTCAAGCATTCGCTGCTCAGCTTCTTTGGGCGATGCACCTTCACGAAGCAGAACATAGTATGGAATTCCCCAGTTTGGCTCATCTTCGGGCTTGGCTTCGGGCATAATTATATATCCCTCACTATTTGATATTGTCGAGGGCTTTGGGAAATCCTTATAAATGCCGGAGATGACGCGTTGTGCCTGGCTAATGGCTCCGCGACCATAATTGATTCTGTCGCCTACATTCAAGTTGCAACGCTTGGCTATGGTCTCCGATATAATCATACCTTGATTAGCCTTGAACTCCTCGTCAATGCCTCCCGCGATAAACTCAAATGGAAAGACTGCCAAGGCACTGAGTTCTGCACTACCAATACTAATTGTGAAGTTCTCAATGCTTGAATTACGCTTTACAGAGTATTCGTCCTGATATTGTGGATTTCCCAACACATAAATTGCACCAGCTGATTCGATTTCAGGACATACATCACACATCTCTGTAGGTATTCGGCGATTCCATGAATATGTCCAAGTGCCATCCTCTGACCACGATGGATGTTCCAAACGATAGATACGCTCCGAGTTCTTTATTACTCGGTTATACGATAGGTCAAACTTTACCTGCACGGCGATAAGATATACCGCTGCAAAGGCTACTGCCATGCCAAAGACATTCAGCAAAGACGATGTGGTGTATCGTTTCAGTAGTGTTATGAAGTTTTTCAAGTACATTTTTTTTGTTTTTTGATGTTTGTTTTTATGAGCTTCTTTGTCTTTCGGACGCTCTTGCTGTTATTTCAAGATAAGTACTTCGTTGTCGCCGTAGTTGTCATATGATGATGTGATGACCTTTTCTCCAGGTGCAAGGCCTTCGATTATTTCATAGTATCGCGGGTTTTGACGACCGATGCGTATCTCACGGCGGTATGCCTTCTCTCCGGTTTCATCAACTACATAAATCCAACGGCCGCCGGTCTTTTGGAAAAATGCTCCGCGGGGAATATATACAGCTTCTATAGGCTGTCCCAGCTGCAGGTTCAGGTTGTAGGTCTGGCCGGTGCGTATATTGTCAGGAATAGCATCAACGAATTTCAAATCAACCTTGAAACTGCCTTCGCGAACCTCGGGATAAATCTTGTGCAGCAACATCTCATATATGTTGTCCTGGCGTACAAACGATGCCGACAATCCTTTCATCACACGGTCGATATAATGTTCGTCAATCTTTGCTGTTACCTTGTATGCTGTCAAGTCGTTTATCTGTCCTATGCCGCTTCCCTGCATTAGGGTCTGGCCTAACACAACATTCAGTGCCCCCACCTCTCCGTCTATCGGAGCCTTGATATTGAGGTTATCTACTCTTTCGCGTATAAGCTGCATGTTAAGCTGCATCGAACGAAGGTTCTCTTCCAGTTGTGCTACCTGCACCGTGCGGTAAAGGGAGTCTTGGCGTTGACGCTCTTTTACAAGACTGCAGCGGTTGAAGGCAAGTTCGTAGTTCTCCTTTGACTGCAACAGCTCCTCTTTTGCAATGAGATTTTCTTTGTACAACTCTTCATTTTGCTTGTAAAGGCGTTGTGAGCGGTTCACTTCAATCTCCAGTTGCAGCAGTTCCTGACGCAGTGACAGGCGTTCCTGCTCCATTGATATGAGGGTGTTACGCAGTATGTTCTGTTTCTCGGCAAGATCGGCTTCGGATTGCAGTATCTGCATTGACAACTGTTTGTTGCTCATCTCGATGATGATATCGCCTTTTTTGACCATACTTCCCTCTTCGGCAACGATACGATCGACAACTCCTGTTTCAAACGGCGAAATCTGCATCGTGGTCATGGGCTGGACTGTTCCGCTCAGGTTTACATAGTCATTGAACTCTCCTTCTTCAACATTTGATATAGTTACAGTTGCGGTGTTTACACGCAGTGTCGATGAATTGTCTTTCAACAGCAGCCATACTACAAGTACAAGCAACAGTGTTCCGAAAGCGTAAGGAATATTCTTCTTTTGCAACAATGTCTGCAATCCTCTTTTCTTTTCTCTTTTGATATCCATAGTTGTATTATTTTATTTCAATTAGTGGTGTTCCGTTGTAGTAATCGACCATGCGGCTCTCGACAAGATACTGAAGTTGCGCCTGCAGCATTTCCGAACGGGCCTGTAGCAATGTCGTCGAGACTGTCTGCAGTTCCATGGCTGTCAACAAGCCCTTTTCGAACTTTATCTCTGCACCGCTATATGCAAGTTCCGCTGCGGAAACCTTTTTCTGTGCCTGTACATACAGTTTCTTCTGTCCTCGCATCTGATTATATGCCTGGGCTATTTCGCTAGTTACAGCAGTAACCGTCGCCGTATGTTCCAGTTCGGCATTACGCAAGGCGTTACGTGCAGAGCGCACGGAACTCCTGCGGCTCAGGTTAGAGAATATCGGCAAAGATAGCGACATGCCTACGTATGTGCCACTGTTATTTGCAAACTGCGATGCGAATGTGGGATAGACGCTCTTGCCGTCCATGTTCGTGAAATAGTTGGTGCTTATTCCTGCTGAAAGGCTTATGGTAGGGGCCCAGCTTCCTTTTGCTTTGGCATAGTGTAGCTTGTATTCCCTGACGGCAAGTCTTGACTCTATTATCTGCGTGTTGTTGCAAAGTGCGTATTCCGTAACATCTTCTATAGCTGCGTTGTCGTTGATGAGGCTGTTGCATTCTGAGGCAACAACCTCAAGTGGTTGTTCCTGCGGGTAGTTCATTGTCTCACGCAGTTTGATCCATGCCATAGCGAGGTGGTTCTCCTGTTCTGCAAGAAGATAATCGTAATTTGCCTCTTGCGATGCGACATCGGCAACTTCGGCAGCACTTTTGCGGCCAAGTTCATATAATTTCTGTGTCTTTTGCAACAGATTGCGTGAGGCTTCAAGGTGCTCTTTTGCAATATTTACTGCACCTTTATAATATATGACATTGATATACGCCTTCATTACATCCAAGGCTACGCGGTCTTTGGCGATTTGCAGTTCTTGCACACCGCGTTCGCGTGCCACCTTTGCCGCACGCACATTGTTTACATAACGCAGGCCGGCGAAAACGGGCATTGATGATGATAGAGAATAGGAATTGCTGAATGTTGATTTTGTCGTGTAGTTGTTTGTCTCCGGGTCAATTGAACGTCCGAAATTTACCGACCCCGATGTCCCGGCTGAGAGTGAGGGAAACAACATGGCTACCGACTCCCTGTAATTCATCTCGCTGTTGTCAAGCGAGTTCTTCTGTTTGCCAACGGAAATGGAGTTTTCTATAGCATAGGCCATACATTCGTCCATGGTCATTATCTGTGCCGTTGTACAGGTAACGGATGCGGCAAGGGTGAATATTGTAAAAATCTTTTTCATGTTTTGATGAATTGTTTCTACAATATTACTTGCCAAAAGCATGCCAAACTATGCTTTATATTGATAAACAATGCGTTATCTATTTCTGTAAAAGTAGCTGGTGTCTAATTTTTAGACAAAATGTGTAAATTATTTAGACATTTTTACAGAGAACTGATGACGCTTGTTACAGAAAGCGTATTTTATCTCAAAGCCGTAGCGTGTGGCAATGGATTTTACAAGGGCAAGCCCCAGGCCTGTAGATTCTTTCTTGCCGCTGGTATAGAAACGGTCGAAGAGACGTGTTCCGTCGAGCTGTTCCTCTCCGTCATTTGATATTGTCAACAGACCTTTCTCTATTGTAATGCCGACATTGCTTCCCAGTTCCGAATGTACGAACGCATTTTTTATAAGGTTTGTCACCATTGTCGTGGCAAGCGACTCGTTCATCTCTACAATGTATCGGGTTGGGAGGGTTGTTGTGCATGATATGCCACAGTCGGCATAGATGTCCTTATATATTTCAACTTCGTTCTCTATAATTTCTACAAGGTCTACGGCTTTTTTCTCCGGGAACTGACCGTTGTCTATCTTTGACAAAAGCAGCAGTGTGCGGTTGAGCTTTACAAGGCGGTGCAGTGACTGACGCATCTTTGAGAGTTCTGCGAACTGCTCTTCGGTGAGTTGGGTGTTGTCTATTATCCACTCTATGCGTGTGGAGAGTATGGCAAGCGGTGTCTGTAGTTCGTGCGAAGCGTTGCCAATAAACTGTTTCTGGCGTTCCATATATTGTTCGGCACGCTCTATTGTATCATGTGCGGCTTTAGTGAGTTTTTTAAACTCGGGGATATTGCTATTTGCTGGCAGGTCATCTACACCTTTGCCGGGGTGGTAGTTGTCAAGCCATTTGAGCAGGGCGTAAAGCGGACGCATGCTGTAGTGGAAGATTACTGCAGTGACGGTGATGATTGTCAATGTCAGTATTATATAGAGTGCTATGATGTGCAACAACACTGACTGTAATAGGTCTATACGCTCAAATGTTGGAGTTGAAACCTCTATCTTGTATTTGCGGTGTTGTGCATCGGCAAAAATGATTGTTACCACTCTTGCCGGCTCTGTTTCACGTTTTTCGGGGATATACACTTTCTCATCTCTAAAACTTATCTGCAAGGGTGTGTCTGTCCCTTCAGGGAGCAGTTCTACAGAATAGGTGTTATTTGTTCTGTCGCCTGATGACGGCAGTTCATTACCTGTGAGTACGCGACGTATGATCATTACTGCATAGTCCTCGAGGCTGTCATCGGTCTCGTCGTTGATTTCTTCGACCATTGCATAGTAGAATATTGCAGCCCACAATGCAAGGATGGGAAGCAATACTGCAGATAATCTTATTATGAGACGGTAGATAAGTTTCATTTTTCGTTATCGGTAAATTTATATCCAAAGCCATACACGGCCTTTATGTTTGTGTCGGCACCTGCATCGGCGAGTTTTTTTCTCAGGTTCTTTATCTGTGCGTATATGAACTGGAAGTTGTCGGCCATATCTATGTGATCACCCCAGACGGCTTCGGCAAGTATAGCTTTATCGACTATGTGGTTTGGTCGTTGCATGAAATATAAAAGTATATCGAACTCTTTTTTCAGCAATGGCACTTCCTTGTTGTCGATGGTGGTGCGTCGGCTTGTGATGTCAAGGGATATATTACCGGCTTTCATTATGTTGTTGACCGAAGCTGTTCCTCGTCGTAGCACGCTTTTTATGCGTGCCGAAAGTTCTGCCATGTAAAAAGGTTTGGGCAGATAGTCGTCGGCACCAAGGTTCAAGCCCTCTATTTTGTCATCTAACGAATCGCGTGCCGAGATGATAATGACTCTATCCTCTTTGCCTAATGACTTTATGTGCTCCAGCAGTCTCAGACCGTTGCCATCGGGCAGCATTATGTCGAGCATGATGCAGTCATAGCTGTAACCGGCAATCTTATCCTCGGCTTCAAAGAATGTCGATGCGGTCTCTACAACGTATCCTTCTCCTTTCAATGCACGAAGCATAATTTCACGCAAAGAGCTGTCATCTTCTATTATAAGTAGTTTCATATCTTTGTTTTTTGTCGAAGGTAGTGTCTGTTTCTGAATTAAAACTGAAAAACAGTGGTTTTAATCCTCTATCAGCTCAAAATCGAGCTGTTTACGGTCGAGATTGGCACGTATTATGCGTATGCGTACAGGGTCGCCTATTGTGAACTTGCGACGGTGACGACGTCCCACAATACAGTAGTTGGCATCATCGAACTCGTAGTAGTCGTCATCGAGTGTGCGTATAGGCACCATGCCTTCGCACTTGTTCTCGTTTATTTCAGTGTAAAGTCCCCATTCGGTCACTCCGCTGATTACAGCATCGAAAACCTCACCAATGTGTTCGCTCATGAACTCTACTTGCTTGTATTTGATGCTTGCACGCTCGGCATTTGCTGCAACTTGCTCCTGTGCCGAACAGTGTTCACACATATCTTCGTATTTCGACTGGTTCACACTGCGTGCCTCAAGGGTGAGATAACGGTCGAGCAAGCGGTGTACCATGAGGTCGGGATAACGGCGTATGGGTGAAGTGAAGTGGGTGTAGTAACGGAATGCAAGACCGTAGTGTCCAATGTTGCCGGTTGAGTAGCGTGCCTTTTGCATGGTACGCAATGAGATTTGTTCAATGACATTCTGTTCCTTACTGCCATGTATCTCTTTAAGCAGGTTGTTGAGTGCCGACGCTGATGTGGTACGTCCCGAAGAACTCTTCATCTTGTATCCCAATTTTGTCACGAACTTTGAGAGCATGGAGAGTTTCTCGGGGTCAGGTTGGTCGTGTATGCGATAGACAAATGTCTTTGGTGTGCTGTTTGGACCTTTGCGGCCAATCTTTTCAGCAACGCTTCTGTTGGCAAGGAGCATGAACTCTTCAATTAGCTGGTGTGACTCGTTGCTCTCGCTGAAATATACCGACAGTGGCTTGCCTTTCTCGTCAAGACGGAAATGTACTTGTGCCTGCTGGAAGTCAATGGCACCGGCCTGAAAGCGTTTTTCACGCATCTTCTGTGCCAGGTTGTTGAGTACGGTAATCTCTTCTAAAAAATCCCCCTTACCGTTCTCGATGATTTCCTGCACCTCATCGTATGTGAAACGGCGGTCACTCTTTATGACTCCACGTGTTATATGGAATTTCTTTACCTCAGCCTTGTCGTTAATGGTGAACACTACCGAGTAGGTTAATTTCTCTTCATTGGGGCGGAGCGAGCAGAGGAAATTACAAAGACGCTCGGGCAGCATCGGTATGGTGCGGTCAACAAGGTATATTGATGTGGCACGTTTGAATGCCTCCTTGTCTATAAGGCTTCCTTCGGTGACATAGTGTGAAACATCGGCAATATGTACACCTATCTCCCACAATCCCTCGCCAATGTTGCGTATTGACAATGCGTCGTCAAAATCCTTGGCATCGTCGGGGTCTATGGTGAATGTGGTTATTCCGCGAAAGTCCTCGCGTTTGGCTATCTCTTCGGGTGTAATGCCTACAGGCAGTTTCTCTGCCGCCTCTTCTACAGCCTCGGGATATTTATAAGGTAACCCATATTCGGCAAGTATGGCATTCATTTCGGCATTGTTCTCGCCACTCTTGCCCAGAATATCCACCACCTTACCTACAGGGTTCTTGCTGTCCAAAGGCCATTCAAGGAGTTTTACTACGGCTTTGTCTCCGTTTTTGCCGCCTTTGAGCATATCTTTGGGAATAAATATGTCGTTAGGCATTATTCGATTCTCGGTGATGAGGAATGCGTAATGCTTCTCAACATGCAGTTCACCCACAAATGTGTCGTGGGTGCGTTTTACTATCTCTACTACCTCGCCTTCGCGTCCTCTGCCTCTGCGTCGTGCAAAGAGTGCCACGCGTACCATGTCGTCGGTTAGTGCGTGTGCTGAATTCCTTTCGCTGATTAACACAGGCTCACTACCGTCTTCGGGGTAGAACTCATTGAAACCGTCGCGGTTACGTGAGAATGTACCGTATAGCATGGATACATTGTTCGCAAGAACGTACCTGCGGAATTCTGGTTCCATGAGATAGCCTTCGAAAACCATATCATCAAGTATGTGTACGCAAAGTGTTCTTGCCGCTGTCGATGTCAGGTTCAACTCCTTGAAAATCTCTTTCGGGCTCATCTTCTCTCCTTCGTGGCGATTGAATAACCCCACAAGCATTTCAACAAGAGAGTTCTTGTTTATGCGTCCTTTGCCTTTTCCACCTTTCTTTCCCATAAATACTTATTTGTCAAATTGAACCATTTTATCATCCGTAAACTTTTGGGTGTTGTAGGGATAATATATTAGTGTATATTGTTTACATGAGCGAAGATACAGAAATAAACAATCCGCAGGTAATGTATGTGCGACAAATCGCACTTTTTCCGTTCGGATATTTTACATTGTAGATATATATACCGTTCTCTTCACTCTTGAATTCTGTTTCAATATCCTTTATTACGACTGCATTTTCCGAAGCCAATTTGAATGATGCTTCTTTTACGGTCCATAACCGCAGTGCTTCATTCCTATCGTTGTCTATTTTTTCATACTCTTTTTCTTTGAGAAAAAGTTTTGCCACGTTCAATGCATTGCGTTCTTCTCTTTCAAAGTCTATTCCCACACGTTCGTCGGAAATGGCAAGTGCAACAAACTCTTTTGTGTGGCTTATGCTTATATGTTTCTTGTTGCTGTCTAATTTTGGTGCACCGTTGGTACTGTATGTGATTTTGTAATTGCTATATGGTGTGCTTTGTAACAAAGCCCTTACAGCAAGCCACTCCTTACGTCGTGCGTCGCTTTTAAAACTGTTTCGTGCTTTATCAAGCAATTCTTTGCCGTCGGGGATAAACCCTGACAGTTCTTCAACGCTTTCGGTTATCTTCCATAAAAAGAGTTCTGTATTATATGGAGGCTGTATGTCTATTGCAATTCTTGGCATTGTTAAAGATTTATCTCAAAGATACGAATAAGCGAGTGATAAATATCAAGTTTACTTCAATATTTTTATGGCTTGTGCATAAAATTTGCAAGATTTGTATCTCAGATACATATTTTGAACAAACTTAAGTTAATAAACAGCAAACAAGCTGTTGTAAATTTTTATTGTTGTCGGCAAATTATAAAAAAGTGAAACATTTATAATGTATTGATTATTAGTGAATTACCCCCCTCAATTTTATTTTTATAAACAGTTGTGTTTTAATAAAAAAGGTTCTACTTTTGCAAAAAAATAACAAATATGATAAAGCGTATAATATTGTTGTTGTCAGTGGTTTTGCTTTTTTCAGCATCTGCTGTTGCACAGAAGATAAATGGCAAGGTTACCGATGAACAGCATAATCCATTGGCATATGTGAATGTTATTCTGCAAACGGCAGATTCTGCATTCTTGAGTGGTACGACAACTGATGCCGACGGCTTTTTTGAACTCCCATTTCATGAAATGGCAAAATACATAAGCTTCTCTTTTATCGGCTATAACTCTGTTGTCAAAAAGGTGAAGAATGATATAGGGATTGTTATGCTTGAACCCGACGCTCAATTGCTTGGTGAGGTTGTGGTTAAAGACTATCTGCCCAAAACGCAGATAAAGGGTGACGCACTTCTTACACCTGTAGAGAATAGTGTTCTTGCAAAGGCTGGTTCAGCCAACGATGTGCTTAATCAGCTGCCCGGCGTGGTAAAGAGTGAAGAGGCTTTTGAGGTATTCGGAAAAGGTGCGGCAATTATATATATAAACGGTAGGCTTGTAAGGGATAATGCCGAACTTGAACAGTTGAATTCAAATGAGATTAAACATGTTGAGGTTGTGCGGAATCCAGGTGCTCGTTATGACGCTACTGTTAAGGCTGTGATTAGAATACAGACTGTTAAAAAGGTTGGTGACGGATTCGCATTCAATCTGCGTTCGAGTGTCGTGTTGTCTCAAAAGAACGACTATATAAATCAGCTTAACATCAATTATCGCTATAGAGGATTTGACTTTTTTGCATCGCTTGCCTATCTTGATTACTCATATATACAGGATACTGATATCAAACAGACTCTTTACTCAAAGAATCTTTTGGAACTCTCCCAAAATGCCGATTTTACGGGGCGTTCCAGTGCTTTGCGACCAACACTTGGATTCAACTATCAAATAAATGACAACCATTCACTTGGTGTCCGTTATGTTCCCAATAAACCATTGCAAAACAGTTCGAACAATGACTCATATTCTATTGCCTTGGTTGACAAAATTGTAGATGATACAACTCATACAATATCTAAAGACTTGGCCAATGATGATATAAATCATCAGGCAAACATCTACTATTATGGTAGGGTAGGTAATTTGAACATTGATTTCAACACCGATATCTTGCATAGTGCTACCAATAAAAAGACGCACTATGACGAGGCGAGTCGCTTGCATGAGAATAGAGTTATTGAGACACAGAATTCTGCCCAAAACAGGCTTTATGCATCAAAATTGGTTCTTTCATATCCGTTGTTCAAAGGAAATCTTTCGGTTGGTGCTGAATACTCTTATACAAAGAGAAGAGATGAGTATTTGAGTGAAGCAGGTTTTATCCCGTCCAACATTAGTCTTTTTAAGGAAAATGACATCACTGCGTTTGCTGAATACGGTTATCCATTACCTTTCGGA
The DNA here is from genome assembly GCA_017647975.1 of Bacteroidaceae bacterium. Taxonomy (GTDB): domain Bacteria; phylum Bacteroidota; class Bacteroidia; order Bacteroidales; family Bacteroidaceae; genus HGM04593. Next base: position 10,345 of record JAGCJL010000041.1, read on the forward strand.
AATGTGTCTGCCGGTTTACGCTATGAACATATTATCTATGATTATTATGAGAATGATGTACGTGTTGATGAACAGTGTCGTAAATATGATAATTTCTATCCCAATGCTTCGTTTGCCGCAATATTGGGTAAGGTGCAGTTGATGTTAAGCTATTCTGTAAAAACTAACCGTCCGTCGTATTATCAGCTCAGTAATGCGGGAATGTATATTGACAGGTATTCTATCTCAAAAGGAACTCCGTCGTTGCAGCCCGAGATTCATCATGATATCTCACTTGCAACGGTGTGGAAGTTTCTGCAATTCTCTTTGAGCTACCAGCATGTTCGTGACGCGATAGTACATCTTGGAACTTCGCAAGAGAATATAGATAATGCAATGGTTATATATTATACGAATTTTGCCGAGGACATGCCAAAACTCTCGGCTGTACTCTCGGTTGCTCCTACAGTATGTTTCTGGAATCCGGTATTGACGGCTGGTGTTGAAAAACAGTGGGTGCAGATTGAATATCTTGGCGAAAAGATAAACCTGAACAAACCATTACCTTATGTAAAGTTTGTAAACAACTTTAATTTATCAAAAGGTTTCATGGCAAATATCGATTATACTTTTGTCGGTAAAGGACATACTGTTATATATGAATTGCTGAAACCAACACATTGTATTGATTTTAGAATAAGTAAATCTTTCTTAAAGGATGCATTGAATCTTGAATTCAAAGCAAATGACATATTGAAGGGTAGTGGTGAGGAGATTATAATGTATAGCAACACTTATAAAATAAATCAGGCAAACAGACGTGATTCCCGGGAATTTATATTTACTTTGCGTTATAACTTCAATAGTGCCAAGAGTAAATACAAGGGTACCGGTGCCGGCGAAGCACAAAAAAGTAGAATGTGATGTGGTGCTCAAAAAAATCAAAAAAAAATAAGATTTTGAAGTTTTTTTCAATTTCATTTCAGAATTGAGTATAATCTTTGCATCGGAAATAGGACGGAACTGTTGCATGAACAGTCAAAAGCCGCCCGATGTTAAATAGATTATTAACTAAGAAAAAAACTGTAATTATGAAAAAGATTTTATTTGCTGTAGTAGCGTTTTTGAGTTTGGGTATTTCAGTGGCTTGTGCCGACAATAACAAAATTATCAACAAGAGTGAGTTGCCGGCTCCTGCACAGAAGTTGTTGAATGATTATTTTCCCGATGCCAAACTGTCGTATGCAAAACTTGACAGAGATTTCCTTGAGCGTTCATACGAGGTGCTTCTTGCCGACGGAACAAGACTCGAATTCTTCAGTAATGGTGAGTGGCAAGAGGTTGATTGCAAGTTTAGTGCAGTGCCTGCAGGTATTGTTCCTGAAGCAATAATTAAGTATGTTGCCGATAATTATCCCGGTGAAAAGGTTTTGAAAATTGAGATTGACCGCGGTAACTATGAGGTGAAATTGTCTAATCGTCTGGAATTGACTTTTAATAAAAATTTCAACATCGTTGATATTGATGATTAAGAGTCCTTTCCTCTAAAGGAACTGAAACTATGAAAAAACTGATATTGCCGCTTTTGATGATATTTGCTCTCATTAGTTGTAATGAGAATGTAGGGACACATTTGAATGCGAATATCAAGGCTTTTATTGAGGAGCATTATAGCGGTGCGAGAATATTGAGTGCTGAGTACGATGACAAAGGCCTATTTGAAGTTGAGATACGTCACAAATTGATTATCAAGGATGTTTATTTCGATTATAAGAATGAATGGGTTTATACTTCGTGGGATGTAAGACCTGCTGATGTGTCAGATGTTGTGAAGAATGTCGTAGCTCAAAAGTATCCTGGTTACAGAATTGATAACGCCGATTATATACAACGCAGCAGTGGCGATTATTATGTTCTTGAACTTGAAAAGGGTGAGTTTGATGCTGATGTTACAATAACAGTTGATGGGGAGATTATCTCTCCATCAACAATTTTACCTTTGTTGACTACAGAGATAAAGGAATTCATATCAACCAAATATCCGGTAGCAACGATTGAAGATTATGGTTATGACGCAGCAGGTGTTTTTGAGGTGATTATACGTGATGGTGCTGTCGAAAAGTATCTATTTTTTGATAGTAATGGAGCGTGGATTAAAACTCGCTGGAATGTATCAGTTGATTACTTGCCTAATGTTGTTAATTCGGCTCTGGCAACATCCTATCCCGATTATTTTGTTGATAATGCATTTTATGTTGAAACGCCTGATGCTCTGTTTTATGAGATAAAATTGGTGTTGGGCGAGAATGAAATTGTGGTAAAGGTTTCAACCGAAGGTGTAATACTTTAAGTAGTAGCTTCTTTCCATTTCAGTTCCTGTTGCTCTTTAATAAAATGAGGCTATACTCTTAAATCTGTATCATTTCATGTAGATGTGATGCAGATTTTTTCTTTTGTCTGTTAGAATTGTCACAGAAAAAATATAACTTTGTAAAAATAAAGACTTTTATAAAAGGGCTGAAATGCCTATAACTTCATATAATGCGAGTAACAGACTATATAAAATCGTCGGCCGGTACAGCCTTTTCGTTTGAGGTGCTCCCTCCGCTTAAAGGAACAGGTACTGCCGGTCTTTTTAGAAATATTGACAGACTCATGGAGTTTGCTCCCGGTTACATTAACATTACAACACATCATAGTGAACCGGTTTATCGTGACATGGGTAACGGTATGTTTGCCCTTGGCACAATTCGTCGCCGTCCGGGTACGGTTGCTGTTGCAACAGCGATACATCACAGATATAATGTTCCTGTTGTTCCGCATATATTATGTAACGGCTACTCTCTGGAAGATACCGAATATGCCCTAATAGACCTTCAGTTGTCGGGTATAACAGATATTCTTGTACTGCGTGGTGACAAGTGCAAGGTCGATGCAAATACAGCTCCTGTAAAATGCGGAAATAAATATGCTATAGATTTGCAAAGGCAGGTAAACCGCTTTAATGAGGGCTTCTTTGTGGATGGTTCTGAAATGAAGGACAAGGGTGTGCCGTTTTCTTACGGTGTGGCTTGTTATCCCGAAAAACATGAGGAGGCTCCAAACATTGAGTGTGATCTCGCTGTTTTGAAACAGAAAGCTGATGAGGGTGCGGAATATGCTGTGACGCAGATGTTTTTTGACAACAGAAAATATTTTGAGTTTGTAGAGCGTGCCAGAGCTATGGGTATAACAATTCCAATTATACCTGGTATAAAGCCAATCCATAGAATTTCGCAGATGAGTGTGTTGCCTAAGACTTTTCATGTTGACTTGCCATCGGAGCTTGTTTCTGAACTGTTGAAATGCAAGGATGATACAGCTGTGGCTCAGGTTGGACGTGAGTGGAGTATCGGGCAGTGCCGTGAATTGATGGAACATGGTGTTCCCAGTATTCACTTCTATACTATCAATGCTTTTGATAGTGTATATGATATAGCAAAAGCGATATACTGATGGGAGTGTTCTTTAAAGATATAATAGGACAGAGAGGGGTTGTTGAACAACTACGCTGTTGTGTCGATGAAAATCGTCTGGCACACGCTTTGCTTATTACCGGTCCACGTGGCAATGGTAAGTTGGCTATTGCTATAGCACTTGCCAATTATCTGTTATGTGGCAATAGGGGCGATGCCTGTGGCAATTGTCCTTCGTGTGTGAAACTCGAAAAGTTTATTCATAGTGATCTGCATTTTGTCTTTCCGGTAAAGAAAAAGAAAGGTAGTGATTCGGCTCCAATCAGTGATGATTATATAACTGAATGGCGTGAACTGCTTACCAAGAGTGCATATTTCAGTTATGATGAATGGTTGCAGAAGCTTGATGTAGAGAATCAACAACCTATGATTTATGAGCGTGAGAGCAATGAGATTTTGCATAAGTTGTCAATGCAGTCACGTGAGGGCGGTTGGAAAATTGTCATTATATGGTTGCCCGAGAAGATGAAAGAAGCTTGTTCAAACAAACTCTTGAAGATTATAGAGGAACCGCCACAAGAAACATTGTTCTTACTTGTTTCTGAGGAACCGGACAAAATTATTCCTACTATACAAAGTCGTACGCAGTGCGTTGTTGTTCCCCGTATTATGCAGGAGGATATGGAAAATGCCTTGCAAAAGCGTTATGGGTTGACTTTTGACGACGCTAAGCTTATTGCACAGCAGAGTGGTGGCAATTGGGAAAAGGCCGAAGAACTGCTCTCTCTGAGCGATGAAAAGGCTCAATATCTTGAACTTTTCATGCAGTTGATGCGTGTGGCATATGCACGTAACATTCGTGACATGAAGGCTTGGAGTGAGCAAGTTGCTGCACTTGGTCGTGAACGTCAAAAGAGACTGCTCGACTATTGTCAGCGAATGATACGAGAGAATTTTGTTATGAATTTCCGCCATGACGAAATGGTTTATATGTCACAGGCCGAACGTAATTTCTCGGTGAGGTTCTCACCATTTGTGAATGAGAACAATATTTTTGGTATCATGGAGGAGCTTTCCGAGGCTCAAAGACATATAGAACAGAATGTAAATGCAAAAATGGTCTTCTTTGACATGTCGTTGAGGATGATTGTTTGGATAAAAAATAGATAAATGGAAAAAAGATATAAAGAGAATAATGGTTGTGCAGGTATATGTTGCAAGGGATGTGGTAAATTGGACGCTCCGTTGAACACCTTCGACTGGCTTGCCGATGTGCCGGGAAACGAGGAATATACCGATATTGTTGAAGTACAGTTCAAGAATACCCATAAGGGCTATTATAAGAACAGTAATAATATTCCATTGAAGAAAGGTGATATTGTGGCTGTTGAAGCAACACCGGGACATGACATAGGTACTGTCACAATGACCGGTCGTCTTGTTCTGCTTCAGTTGAAAAAGACACGTCTTACACCCGAGAGCGAATTCAAGAGGGTGTATCGCAAGGCACGTCCGGTGGATATGGAGAAATATGCCGAGGCTAAGGCTCGTGAGCATGATACGATGATACGTTCACGCCAGATAGCAAAGGATCTTAATCTTGATATGAAAATTGGTGATGTTGAGTATCAGGGTGACGGTCAAAAGGCTATTTTTTATTACATAGCCGACAACCGTGTCGATTTCCGTCAGCTAATCAAGGTTCTCGCCGATGTCTTTAAGATAAAGATTGAGATGAAGCAGATTGGTGCTCGTCAGGAGGCCGGACGTATCGGTGGTATAGGTCCTTGCGGAAGAGAACTTTGCTGTGCCATGTTTACGACAAACTTTGTTTCGGTATCGACATCTGCTGCTCGTTTTCAGGATATATCACTCAATCCGCAAAAACTCGCCGGCCAATGTGCAAAACTTAAATGTTGTCTTAACTATGAGGTTGATGCTTATGTTGAGGCTTCACGTGGTTTGCCCAATAGAGATATTGAGCTTGAGACAAAGGATGGAACATACTATTTCTTTAAGTGTGACATTATGCGTGGCGAGATAACTTATTCAACCGACAAGCATATTCCTGCCAATCTCGTGACAATAACCGGCAAACGTGCTTTTGCCATTATTGATATGAACAAACGAGGTGAGCGTCCCGAATCACTTTTGGCTGGTGGTAATCGTGAGCCTAAACGCTCTGTTGACTTGCTTGAACAAGAGAATATAAATCGTTTCGATAACGCTCCGCGTGCGAATAAGAAACGACGTAAGGGTGGGGGTAATCGTCACGACTCAAAAAGAGCTAATGACAGACAAGATAATGGTAAAAAAAATCAGCCTAAAGGTGAATAAATTTTTTCTCTTGACGGCACTTCTGCTCTGTTGTTCATGTGATGGTGTGCTGTTTTACGATTTCTGTACGGTAGATACTGATGGCTGGCACAGGAATGATGTTCTGGAATATGTGTATGAGAAAGATTTCGTAAAAGATACAACTGTACACTTTTCGGTAGATACACGCACCGTAGCTTCTTATCCATATAAAGATATTGTTGTTTCAGTAGAGGCTCTTGATACTATGGGCACAGTGTTTTATAAGGACACATTAACTTGTGCTGTGTATGATGACGACGGTCGCAGAGTTGGACACACCGTAGGCCTTATGTACCAGCAGTCGAGCGAGTCGATAGAGATATTATTACCTCATAATAAAACTATCTTGCATGTAACTCATCTTATGTCCGATTCGACCTTACATGGTGTATCTGATATCGGAATAAGAATCTGTCGTAAAAATTAGCGTCTTGCATACTCCCTGTCGGCGTCTATTCTCAAGAAACTGAACAATAGGATAGAAAAACCTAAGAACGATGAACCACCGTAGCTAAAGAACGGTAGGGGAATACCTATAACAGGCATAATGCCTATTACCATTCCAATGTTGATGGCAAAGTGGAAAAAGAAAATTGATGCAAGGGCATAACCGTATGTTCTTCCGAATCTGTCATTCTGCCGTTCGGCAAGTACAATAAGTCTTAGGATAAAAACAACAAATAGCGTTAAGATAAATGTCGCTCCCAAGAAACCTTGTTCCTCACCTATAGTACAGAAAATAAAATCAGTGTCTTGCTCGGGAACATATTTCAGTTTTGTCTGTGTTCCATTGAGGAAGCCTTTTCCTGTCATTCCGCCTGAACCTATGGCAATCTTGGATTGGTGTACATTGTAACCGGCTCCCGAAAGGTCATCCTTAAGTCCAAGAAGAACCTCTATTCTCACTTTTTGGTGTGGCTCAAGGATATTGTGCATTACATAATCACAAGAGTTATAGAATATGATGGAGCAGACTATATATATAGCAACCCAAAGGTTTTTTCCTTCCTTGTTGAGTCTTGTTCTTAGTAACAGATATATAACATTGAATACCAATAACAGATATTGTGTTATTATTATATTGAATTCAATAAGATATATGGCAATCCAATATGAACAGAGTGTTCCTGCAATGTTTACAATGAACATAGTTAGGAATGTCTTGTCGTTTTTGCACCAGAACTTAACCATTGCCAAAGCGAATGTCTGTATGAGTATTGTTACCCAATAGGGACCGGTGGCAATGGGAAGTTGCTCAAACATCGTTTCACCGAATTTTATACCTATGACAAAGTAAGCAACAGCACTTATTGCCATAAGCAGGAATATACCGGTCATGCCTTCGCGGTAAAGCACAAGGAATAGTGAGAGATAAACCAAAGCACTGCCTGTTTCGTTTTGTGCAACGATTATAATCATGGGTAACATAATAATTGCCACACATTTTATGAAATCGTTGTTATTGCTCATGTTGAACTCCCTCTGTCCTATAAAGGTTGCAAGCATAAGTGCGGTGGCGAATTTCATAAACTCGGCGGGCTGTATGCTGAACGAACCGATGGAAATCCAGGAGTGTGAACCTTTTATATCCTTTGCAATGAAAATGGTGAGAATACATAGTGCAAGACCGGCAATATATGCCAATCCTGATAGGTTGCGGTAAGTTTCTCTATGTATGCATAGCAGTATTGAACCGGCAACAAGTGATATTCCCATCCAAAGAGCCTGCTTTCCACTGCGGTCACTTTGGTCGAAGAACTCAAGGAAATTCGTTTCTATATAACTATGGCTTGCACCGCAAATCGCGAGCCATCCCATTACGGCAAGCAACAGATATAGAAAAAGTGTAATCCAATCTATGCGTCCTAATATGTTACCTTTCGTCTTTTCCATAATAGATGGCTTTTTCTTGTATTGCTTTTGCCTTTTTCTCACTCTCTTCCGACAATTTGCCGTTGAGGTACAGCTCCATTAGCAGAGAGCCAATGGGTACACCGTAGGTTGCACCGAAACCTCCGTTCTCTACATAAACAGCAATGGCAATCTTTGGATCTTTCATTGGTGCAAATCCCATAAAGGCCGAATGGTCTTTACCTTTGTTCTGTGCTGTACCGGTCTTTCCACAGACTTCCCATCCCGGTATATTTGCAGCATAACATGTACCGTCTGTAACAGCCATTCGCATGCCTTTTATAACCTTTTCATATACCTCAGCATCAACCAATGTCTTTTTATGTGTAGTGTATTCTTTATCTATGGTATCGCCTTCAATGGATTTTACTATATGTGGTGTAATATATGTTCCGCGGTTTGCGATTGTTGCTCCAAGGTTGGCAATCTGTAATGGAGTGAGTGTAACTTCGCCCTGTCCTATGGATATACTGATTACGGTCAATGCACGCCAATAGTTGCCATAATGACGTGTGTAGAAATCGGCATTGGGTATCATGCCTCTTACCTCTCCGGGGAGGTCAACGCCCAATTTATATCCGAATCCCATTGCAACCATATGGTCACGCCAACGGTTCATGGCATCTTTTGTACCGTTGTATTTGTCCGACGAGAACATCTTGTGTAGGCCCCAGCAGAAATATGCATTGCACGATGTTGCTATAGCAGGAGCAAGGGCTATTGGTGTGGAGTGATCGTGGCAGCCCAAACGGAACTTATTAAAGACAAAGGCACCATGACAGGGAAAACTTGTCTTTTCATTAACAATACCTTCTTGTAAGAATACAGCAGCCTGCGAGGTCTTAAATGTTGATCCGGGAGGGTATGTTCCCATTATGGCTCGGTTAAGCAATGGTTTGCTCTTGTCTTTTGAAAGTTCGCTATGGTTCTTTCCTCTTTGTCGTCCGGTGAGCAATGCCGGATCGTATGACGGTGCGGATACCATACAGAGAATTTCTCCTGTAGCTGGTTCAATGGCTACAATACTTCCAATCTTGCCTTGCATGAGTCGTTCTCCGAGTTCCTGCAAATCAATATCTATACTTAGTGTGAGGTTCTTACCACGTACTGCAGCAGTGTCAAGATTTTCGCCCTGATATTTACCTTGTATGCGTCCGCGTGCATCACGTAGAAGCACCTCGGTACCTTTCTTTCCTCGCAGAATCTTTTCATACGAAGCCTCTATGCCTTGTGTTCCAATGTAGTCGCCTCGTTTGTAATATGGCTCTTTATCTATGGTCTTTTGTGATACCTCGCCAATATCTCCCAATAAAACACCTGCAACCTCGTAGTTGTATTCTCTGATAGAACGCTTTCTTACATAAAATCCGGGAAAACGAAATAATTTTTCTTGGAATTTGGCAAACTCTTCACCGGTCAGTTGGGTCATGAACTCTTGCTCGGTATATGTGGAATATCCGGGATTGTACCTCTTGTTACGTACTCTTTCCATGCGGCTATTGAAATCTTCGACTGTAATACCTAATGTATTACAAAGTTCAAGAGTGTCAACAGCCTTGATTTCTCGTGGTACGAATGTAATGTCGTATGAGGGTTTGTTATATACAATGAGTTTGCCGTTACGGTCATACATTAGACCGCGTGCGGGATAAATTGTCTTTTTGTAGAAAGCGTTACTGTCGGCCTTGGTCTTATAGTCGTTGCTGTCTATCTGTAGATTGTATAACCTTGCGACATATATGAGGAGTACAATAATGATGGCTCCCGAAATAATATATTTGCGGCTATCGTAACTGTAATCCTTCATCGCTTTATTTTGTTCGTGAGAAAATTTCAGTGACAGCAACGAAAATCATTGTCAGGAGTGTGCTGGCAAAAACACCTGTCAACAGAACTATTGGTCGGTTGATTGTGAAAAGTTCTATAAGGAACAATACTGAATAGAATATTGCTATACATATCGTAGCATACATCAAATAGCCTCCCCATGTAAGTGACTTTGCTGCGGGTGTAAGGTCGTCGGGTATGCTTTTGGGAATGAATTGTGAAAGAATTGCATTTCGTACGAAACACATTATTGTTGCTGCTGCGGCGTTTATGCCTGGGGTGTTGGTGAAAATATCTACAGCAAGTCCGAAGAAAAATCCCCATATAAGCAACTCGTTGCGGTTGGTGTGACGCGGGAGTTTAAGTAGAAAAATGAGATATATACATGCCGTTGCATAACCAAATAAATGTATCTGGCTGAATATAAGTACTTGTATAAGGGCAAGTATTATAAAGTTACGTATGCGAATGAATGTATTGCTTGTCATTTCTTTATCTCTTTTTCGAGTTGCTCTTGCTCTTCTTTCTTATCATTTCCCACGAGATAGACTTTACTGATATTTGAGAAATTGACAAGGAGTTTTACTTTTGCCTTATTAAAAATATCATCACCATCTTCCACAGTCTCCTCTATTATACCAACAGGTATGTTTGCCGGGAAGAATGATGAAAAACCACTGGTTATGACAGTGTCGCCTTTTTCGTATGTTGCATATTGTGGCAAGTCTATCAAATGTGCATACCTTGTATCGCCACCTTGCCATTGGAGTGAGCAGAAACTATTGCTGTTTCCTATTTTACAACTGAGATTACTTTTGCTGTTCAATAGGGACATGACTAATGCGAAATTTTCCGATGTACGATAAACAATTCCTATTACACCTCGTTCGTCGAATACACCCATTTCGTTTGTAATACCATCAGCACTGCCTTTATCTATTGTGATAAAATTGTTGATTCTGTTTATTGAATTGTTTACAACGGAGGCTGTATGGTAATGGAAAGCACTGTTTGCCTTTATGCTTTCTCTTATTTGTGCAATGGCACAGCTGTCGCTAACAATATCGAGTTTGCTGCGAAGTACTTGTAACTCTTCAAGCAACTCTTTGTTGTGGTTTTGCAATGTGACATTCTCGCTTTTAAGCCCGAAATAACTGTCAACGTCATTTATGGCCATATATATGTTCCCGGCAACATTGTTAGCGGTTGTGAACATAGTAGCTCCTTGATAACTATTAAAACTGACAATAAGCACAAAACTGATTCCTTCTAAAACAAGAAGAAGGAACCAGTGATTGTGTTTTATTAGAAAGTTAATAATATTCTGCACAGTGTTATCTCATCAAGAATGGATATGTCAAGTCATTCAAAGCAAGGGCGGTACCTCTTGCTACGCAGTATAAAGGATTCTCTGCAATGTGGAACGGAATGTTTATCTTGTTTGCCAAGCGTTTGTCAAGGCCTCTTAGCAAAGCACCACCACCTGCGAGGTATATTCCGTTGTGTACAATATCGGCATATATTTCGGGAGGAGTATGTTCCAAAGCACTGATGATGGCGTTCTCAATTTTTGTAATTGACTTATCAATACAGTGTGCAATTTCCTGATAGCATACAGGAACCTCCAATGGCATAGCAGTTATGCGGTTAGGACCATGAACGATAAAATCTTGAGGAGCTTCATCACCAAGGTCTGTCAAGGCTGAACCAACATGTATCTTGATACGTTCTGCCATACGCTCACTGATACGGATATTGTGCTGGCGGCTCATATACTCTTGAATGTCGGCAGTGAAATCGTCACCTGCAGTACGCAAAGAACCGTTAGAAACGATACCGCCAAGAGAGATTACTGCAATTTCGGTAGAACCACCACCGATATCTACAACCATGTTACCTTCGGGTGCCTGAACATCAAGTCCGATACCAAGTGCCGAAGCCATAGGCTCGTAGATAAGATAGACATCACGTCCACCTGCGTGTTCTGCAGAGTCGCGTACAGCACGCAACTCTACTTCTGTAGAACCGTAGGGGACACCAATAACCATGCGAAGTGATGGAGTGAAGAGTTTACTACCCATGTTTACTTTGTCGATAAAACCACGCATCATCATTTCGCAAGCGTAGAAATCGGCAATAACACCGTCTCTCAAAGGACGTATTGTGTGTATGTTTGGGTTGGTCTTTTCGTGCATCTGTTTAGCTTTTTCACCAACCGCTATCATCTTTTTTGTTCCGTCGATGGCAACAACCGAAGGTTCATCAACAACAATCTTACCGTTGTAAGATATGATTGTGTTGGCTGTACCAAGGTCAATGGCTACATCTCTGGTGAATGAAAATAGACCCATTTTTTGAATTTTTTAATTAATGTTTGAAATGACGGAAACCGGTAATTACCATGGCAACACCGTTTGCGTCGCAATAATCTACCGACTCCTTGTCTCTGATAGAACCACCTGGGTGAACAACTGCTGTAACACCGGCTTCGTGTGCTATCTGAACACAGTCGGGGAATGGGAAGAATGCATCACTTGCCATAACGCTACCCTCGAGAGAGAAACCGAAGTTTCCGGCTTTTTCAATAGCGTGTCTCAAAGAGTCAACTCGTGATGTCTGGCCAACACCGCTTGCAATGAGCTGTTTGTTCTTTGCGAGAACAATAGCGTTGCTCTTGCTGTGCTTAACAATTTTGTTTGCGAAGAGCATATCCTCAATTTCCTCAGCCTTTGGAGCAACCTTTGATACAGTCTGCAAGTCTGCAGCAGTCTCAACCTTTGCATCGCGGTCCTGTACAAGAACACCGTTCAGTACGCTACGGAATGTCTTTTCAGGCATTTCTGTAGATTTCTGTATAAGGATAATGCGGTTCTTCTTCTGCTTCAAAACTTCGAGAGCGTCAGCATCGTAGCTTGGAGCAATGATAACCTCGAAGAAAATCTCGTTTACCTTCTCTGCTGTAGCCTTGTCAACGTTAGCATTTGCGATAAGTACACCACCGAAAGCCGAAACTGGGTCACCTGCAAGAGCTGCATCCCATGCCTCTGCCAATGTCGTGCGTGAAGCCAAACCGCAAGCGTTGTTATGCTTGAGGATAGCGAAGGTTGTTTCGCCTGCAAAGTCGTTGATGAGTTCTACGGCAGCGTTGATGTCGAGCAAGTTGTTGTAAGAAATCTCCTTACCGTGAATCTGCTCAAGCATATCGTTGAAATTGCCATAGAAAGCACCCTTCTGGTGAGGGTTCTCGCCGTAACGCAAAGACATTGGAGTGCCGTTTGTCTGGCGGAACGCACTGTTGTCGTCTTTATCGAAGTAATTGAAGATAGCAGAGTCGTATGCCGAAGATACTGCAAAAGCCTCACGAGCAAAGAAACGACGCTCTTCGAGGGTTGTTTCTGCACCCTTGTTCTTCAAAATCTCGTGCAAAGGAGCGTATTGGCCTTTGCTTGCTACGATAACAACATCGTTGAAATTCTTTGCAGCACCGCGTATGAGTGAGATGCCACCTATATCAATTTTCTCAATGATGTCGGCCTCGGGAGCACCAGAAGCAACTGTCTGCTCAAAAGGATAAAGGTCAACAATAACGAGGTCAATCTCAGGAATCTCGTATTCAGCCATCTGCTGCTGGTCTTTCTCAAGTTCACGACGTCCGAGGATACCGCCGAATACTTTTGGATGAAGTGTCTTCACACGACCACCAAGAATTGAGGGATATCCAGTGAGGCTCTCAACTGCGGTACAAGGGATGTTTAGTGACTCGATGAACTGTTGTGTACCACCGGTAGAAATAAGTTGTACACCTTCTGCGTGCAACATCTTGATAATTTCATCAAGACCATCTTTGTAGAACACTGATACAAGTGCTGATTTGATTCTTTTTGTTGACATGGCTTTAAAATATTTTATATTTTTGTTTTCTATAAATGACCGAAGTTATCGCTGTATTACAGCATTCGTAATTTTCTGCGAAGTTACTCTTTTTTACGCAATATTACGCTATAAAAAACAGCCTATTTTTGAAGTTAAATATAAAATATTTAAAAAGAGGGAACAACAAAGCTTGTCGTTCCCTTGTAGTATATAATATTTTGGATATTCTTTTATTTCTTCGGGTGGTCGATGTTATAATGTAAACCACAACTCTCTTTACGTTCCATCGCTTGACGCATAATGAGATAACCAACGTTTATTACATTACGCAATTCACACAATTCGCGGCTTACGACACTTTGCTTGAAGAGTTCTTCGGTCTCTTCATATAGCAGGTCAAGACGGTTCCAAGCACGCTTGAGACGAAGGTCGGTGCGGACGATGCCGACATATGTACTCATTATCTGCTGCACCTCTTTGGCATCTTGCGAGATAAGCACCATCTCTTCGTTCATCTTTGTGCCTTCGTCGTTCCACTCGGGTATTGCTTCGTTATAGCTATATCCGTCGAAATGTTCAAGAGAGTGCTTTGCTGCAGCGTCGGCATAGACAACAGCTTCAATGAGAGAGTTGCTGGCAAGGCGGTTTCCACCATGGAGGCCTGTACATGAACATTCTCCCACTGCATAAAGTCTATGTATGCTTGATGCTGCGTTCAAATCAACCTTTATACCACCGCACAGGTAGTGTGCCGCTGGTGCAACGGGGATATAATCCTTTGTTATGTCGATGCCTAAGGAAAGGCATTTTTCGTAGATGTTGGGGAAGTGGCGTTTGGTCTCTTCGGGGTCTTTATGTGTGACATCAAGATATACATGCTCGTCACCGCGTATCTTCATCTCGTTGTCAATGGCACGTGCCACAATATCACGTGGTGCAAGCGACAGTCTCGGGTCATACTTGTGCATAAACTCTTTGCCGTCTTTGGTACGCAGGATACCACCGTAGCCACGCATTGCCTCTGTTATAAGGAACGAGGGACGGTCACCGGGGTTATATAGTGCGGTAGGGTGGAACTGTACAAATTCCATGTCTTTTACCGTTCCTTTGGCACGATATACCATTGCTATACCATCACCGGTAGCCACAAGAGGATTTGTTGTTGTCTTATATACAGCACCACAACCTCCGGTTGCCATTAGTGTTATTTTGCTTAAGAATGTATGTACTTTATTTGTTTCAATGTCAAGAATATATGCTCCGTAGCACTCTATGTCTGGTGTCTGGCGTGTTACTTCAATACCCAAGTGATGCTGTGTGAGTATCTCTATGGCGAAGTGGTTGTCAAAAATGGTTATGTTGGGATGTTTGCGTGTGGCTTTTATCAGGGATTTCTGTATCTCTGCTCCGGTGTTGTCGGCGTGGTGAAGTATGCGGAACTCCGAATGTCCGCCTTCGCGATGAAGATCAAATTCACCACTCTCATTGCGATCGAAATCTACTCCCCAGTCAATGAGTGCCTGTATCTGTTCTGGTGCTTCGCGGACAACCTTTTCCACAGCTTTGCGGTCGCTGATAAAGTCGCCGGCAATCATGGTGTCTTCTATGTGCTTGTCGAAATTATCAACAGCAAGGTTTGTTACCGAAGCTATACCGCCTTGAGCAAAATAGGTGTTTGCGTCTTCCAATGTTGTCTTGCAAACAAGGGCAACTTTGCCTCGGTCGGCCACTTTAAGTGCAAAACTCATTCCGGCAATACCGGAACCAATAACCAAAAAATCAAACTTTTTGACCATCTTACTATTTGTCTCTTAAGGAGAAACGTTTTTTTATTAAGTCTTTTTGCTATACTTTGTTCTCCTTTTTTCTAAAAATCTGGTTGTAAAAATATAAAAAAAAGAGAAATAAACCTTATTTACCGGAATTTTTCATCTGTTTTTTATATCCTTGTTTTAACCTCAGAGTAGTATATGTGTGTGATTATTTTTTTGAAGCCTTGATATTTCTCATCAGTTGTTCGTATCCGCATCGTTCAACGGCACTGCCGGAAAAAAGAGTTTCGTACTCTTCTTTTGTAAGAATCTCCCAGTCCTCTCTACGCATTTCCAGTAGTTCTTTTTGGGGCTGTAGTTCTTCGGTGGTGTTTGGTGTAGAGAAACGGTTATGGGGACATGCTGCCGAGCAACGGTCGCAACCATAAAAACACTCGCCTAACATATTGCCACAATTCTGTGGTAAATCTCCGCGATATTCAATTGTAAGATATGAAAGGCATCGTCTTGCGTCAAAGCCATTTTCGTTCAAAGCTCTGCTTGGACATGCCTCAATACATTTCTTGCAGTCGCCGCAGAGGTTCTTTTCAAAAGGTTTGTCGTAATCTAACTCGGCATCTATAACTAATTCTCCAAGAAAGAAACAAGAACCTTTGCCTGGAATTATAAATTGCCTGTTCTTGCCAATCCAACCTAACCCAGCCTGAACCGCCCAATATCTTTCAAGAATAGGTGCAGAATCGCAAAAGGCACGTCCGGCTGTTCCTGTTTTCTCGTTGATGCTTTTCAATAGCAGGAACAATCTCTCCTTGACAACTTTATGATAATCCTTTCCTATGGCATAATCCGAAATCCCTGAAATCTTTTGTTGCGGGTAGTAGTTCATTGCAACAACAATGATACTGCGACAACCTTCTACAAGCAGGGTGGGGTCAAAACGTTTTTCACTGTTTCGTTCAAGATATTGCATTGTTCCATGCCTTGCATCACTTATCCACAACCGGTATTCTGCTTGAATCCTCTTGTCAACAGCTTGGGCTTTGGTTATACCACAAATGTCAAATCCGAGACGCAAAGCCTCGGATTTTATATATTGTGTCAATTCGGTTTTGTTCATCATTCAAAGGTCTTAAAACTATATCCCTGTTCTATGAGCCAGTCTAATGTTCTTGGCAGTGCATATCTGAGATTATTCTCCGAACGCAGAGAATCATGGAATGTTATTATAGAACCGTTACGTGTGTATTTCTTTATATTAGCAACTATATCTTCGCCGCAAAGGTTACTATTGTAGTCTCGTGTCAACAAATCCCACATAATGAATTTATAACGCTTGCAAAGCTCGTTGTATTGGCTGTGACGTAATAAACCATGCGGTGGGCGAAAAAGGTCGCTATGTATGAATCTGTTTGCTTGATCAACGTTTTTAATGTACTCTTCGGAACTTGTATAAAGACCTTTAAGATGGTTGTATGTGTGGTTGCCGATTCTATGTCCGGCTTTCACTACTTGCAAGAACTCTTGTTGGTACTTGTGAACATTGTCGCCAACCATAAAGAATGTGGCTTTGATGTTGTATTGCTCCAATAATTCTACGACCCAAGGTGTCACAACAGGTATGGGACCGTCGTCAAAGGTCAGATAGACTGCCTTCTCTTTGGGATTCATACGCCATGTGGCTTTGGGATAAATCTTTCGTAGTAATGTCGGTACTTGCTCTATGAACATCGTTCATCAATAATTTAACACGTATGGTGCAAACTTTTCAATGTTTTTATCGTAGATATTTTTAATTTCTACTATAGAGTTGTTGTGCTCACTACCTAATTTGATTGCCGATTCATAAACGGAACCTATCAACTGTAATGTGGTAATGATTTCATCGACATCGTTCTCACTGAGTCTGTTTACATTGAACCTTTGCAGTTTGCTGTTTTCATATTTACATATATGCTTGAATGCTGTACTAATCTTCTTGTCAAGAGATGGAATTTTACCCATACTTTTCAAGAATGAATATGTGTAATCAATCAATTGCATCTTTTTATCAACAATGGCATTGCTGCTGAGGATATTTATTTTTGTGTTTAGAATTTCATCACACTCATTTTCTATGATCCTTGCAGTTACCGATGCAATGTCATTTATTGATATGCCGCTTAATCCTGTATCGCCAAGAATGTTCAAAGCTTGTGTAAGAATATTTAAACGGTTAAACACAATTATTTCACTTCTTTGCTTTGACTTAAAAGTGTTATACCATTTCAAATGTTCATATTGCTCCAACGCGATAGCGGTTGCAATTTCAGTATATCTGTCTTGCAATAGGGTTGCTGTTTCATTGTTGTTGCATCTGTTGTACAAGTATTTATACATGCTGGCCATTGCAATACTATTGTCTCTAATGGCATCGTAGCGTATTACTTCGTTGGGGAACTCTTCGTGCCATTTCTCAAGGAGTGCAATGATTCTCTCGTCGGATTCATTCTTATGTATCATTGTCTGTGCCAATGCTACAATAAGGTTACGGTGAGTGTATATCATGCGTCTGATGGTTTCATCGGCATAATAATCTTTGTTTTCCTTTATTCCACCCCATTTGAATCGGTTCATGATGTTGTCATAGAACTTGTCAATATCTACAGGGTGTTCGTTTTCTTCGTTGTATCCTAATTCCTTCCAGTTGAATGGAGTGATTCGGTAAGCCAAACCTTCATGTACAAAGAAGTTCTGCAAGACTTTTGGGTAGTTCTCTTCTCCCACAGTCATTGACATGTATATCGGTCGTTCCCAATTTGCATTTGCAAGCATATCGAAAATGATGAGTTCGTAACGCACCAACATATCTTTTTGTCCCAAATCAATTACCATGTATTCAGGCATTTTTTCTTTGTATTCCTCGGGAATAAGCATGCCGGAACGTTTTACCGCAGCACTGTCTATTGGAATGTAGATAACATTGCTTGGGATAACTTTCTGACCAATTCTGCGAGCACTGTTCGCTATGTATTCACCATATTCGATATGCTCTTGTGCTTGCTGTACGGCAACCTCGTATTCGCTTGCCGAAACCATTGATATATATTGGTTCTTGTTTCTTACAAGGTTGTTGTATTCCTCTCGTCCGCGTTCTTCTATGCTTCTGCCTTGTGCAACTAATCCTTTTTTTACATACTCAATTATTTCCTCAACAACTTTTCTGCCCTCGGATTTGTTCTTTGCGTTTGCTTCAAAAATCCAATATTTGCTAATGTTGTTCATTTCAAACGGATGTCCACCGAATACTGCAGCTTTTTCGGGGTTTTTCTCTATCCATTCTTTTATAAGTTCTGTTGCTTGAGGAGCAAGAATTTCAATGCTTCCATTTACATTTCCTGCATAATCTATTCGTTGCCAAGTTATTGGCAATCCAGGGGAATCGTATGCAGGACGACGCATCTGATCGGTGTACCAGTCTGTCTGCAAATACGATAGGTTGCAAACTCTTGCATCAGTACGTTCACCCTCTACCTCTTGGTTATACCATAAGGGGAATGTATCATTGTCACCACAAGTGAATATTATTGGCGAACAATTATCGGGAAGAGTATTAAGGTAATTGGCTCCGAAATCGCGACAGGCATAGCGTCCGCTACGGTCATGGTCGTCCCATGTCTGTGAAACCATTTGTATGGGAACAAGCAAGCATATTGCAGCAATGATACCATTTGTAACAAGGCTCTCCTTTTTCATATATTTTCTTGCCAACTCTGTAATCCAGGCTACTCCCATACCAATCCAAATTGCAAAGGCATAGAATGACGCAGCATAAGCATAGTCGCGTTCACGTGGCTGGTTTGGTGTCTGGTTAAGGTAAAGGACAATGGCAAGTCCTGTCATGAAGAATAGCATGAATACAACCCAGAATTGTTGCTTGCCTTCTTTTCCACGTTTCCACTGCCAAAGCATACCCAAAATTCCAAGTATAAGGGGCAGAGCAAAAAAAACATTGCGTCCTTTGTTTTCTTTTAAATCGGCAGGAATGTTCTTTTGGTCACCGACAAGTGCTTTGTCTATAAACGGTATGCCGGTAATCCAATTGCCATACTCTATTTCACCTCTATTCTGAATGTCATTTTGGCGGCCAACAAAATTCCAGAGGAAATATCTCCAGTACATGTTGTTGACCTGATAATTGATAAAGAAACGGATATTGTCCAACTGTGTTGGCATCTTTACATATGGTTTGCCTGTGTAAGCGTAGTTCTCGGCACGTACCATATTGGTAATGGGCTTTCCTACCCATTTCTCATAAAGGTGTGCATGATCGCTGCTGTACATTCTTGGGAACAGCATATTCTGTACATAGTGGTACTCCTTGTTGTATCCAATAACCTCATATCTGTCAGGTTCCTCAGCTTCTTTCTTTTCGACGCGGTTATATATTGCACTTGTTTCGGTTGAACTGTATCGGTTCTTCGCTTTGTCAATCTTTAGTTCTGAGTCAAAGCCCTGACCGTACAATAATGGGCGTGATCCGTACTGTTCGCGATTGAGGTATGTTCCTAAAGTAAAGATATCTTCGGGAGAGTTCTGGTCCATAGGCGTGTTTGCCGCAGAACGTACTACAATAAGTGCATATGAGGAATATCCTACCATTATCAACAGCATGCAAAGGAGTGCTGTGTTGAATGTTCTAAGGCTTATGAGATATTTCTTGCTGGTGGTTACTATTCCCGGACGCTTGCTGCTCACAGCTGTCACGTTCTTTGCGTATGTGCAGACAAAATATATAGCAACCAATATTACCAGGCCGATAATGATGCTTGCAGCCAAATTATATCCGTAGAAAGGAATACCAAGAAGTGCAATACAAACAGTGAATGTCAAGGCAATGCTCTTTTGGCTTTTGCCTTTTTCGGTTTGGAATACTCCATAGAGCAAAGCACTGAAAAGAAGGATTATATAGATGATAAGTCCTGTATTGAACGGCATTCCGATAACATTCACAAAGAACAACTCAAACCATCCTCCTACTTTTACAACTCCCGGCACAATACCATAAAGTACAACAGCTACCATTGCTGCCGAAACAATCAAAGCGATTAAAGAACCTTTAAAGGTTGCGTTGGGGAATTTCTTGTAATAGACAACAAGTACAATAGCCGGAATACATAACAGATTCAGCAAGTGTACACCTATTGAAAGGCCTACGAGATAGGCTATGAGTACCAACCAACGGTCACTGTGTGGCTGATTGGCATTATCCTCCCATTTAAGTATGAGCCAGAATACGACAGCTGTGAAGAGTGAAGAATAGCCGTAAACTTCGCCTTCGACAGCACTAAACCAATATGTATCGCTCCAGGTATAAGCCAAAGCACCAACAACACCCGATGCAAGAATTGTGACCATCTGTGCCTTACTCATCTCTGTGCTTTTGTCAACAATGAGTTTTCGTGTAAGATGGGTTATACTCCAGAAAAGGAACAGTATGCCCAATGCACTTAATGTCGCAGACATTATGTTTACCATCAAGGCAACTTTTCCCGGGCTTGCAAATAGTGAGAAAAAGTTTGCGGTAAGCATGAAGAATGGTGCCCCGGGTGGGTGACCTACTTCTAATTTGTTGCCCGAAAGAATGAATTCAGGACAGTCCCAAAAACTTGCGGTTGGTTCTACTGTAAGGCAGTATGTCAATGCCGCTACGAGGAATATGAGCCAACCGAGTGTGTTGTTTAGAATTTTGAATTGTTTCATTATATCAAGTATATTTCATTTTTCGTAAAAACATGCAAATTTACCTAATATATGCTACAGAACAAAATATTACTCAACAATTTGGAGTCTTGTTAAGATTTATTATTCTTTACAGTGGGTCAATATCGTAATACATTGATATTGCACGGTATCGTGCTATTTGGCAGAAGGCTTGCTGTATATTAAGCAGGACTTCGTTTATTTTGTATTGTGAGAGAGTATTTTCAACTTTGAGTACAATTTTTCTTATGTATAATTGCTTGACTCTTGCCACCGGTGGAAGGTCCGGGCCTAGTATGCGATTGTCGAAAATCTCACGCATTTTTTGTCCCATAAGTTCTGAAAACTCTTCAAGCACACGGACATCGCGGTGTTTCATATATATGTAAACCAATCGATAAAATGGTGGATAATGAAATAGCATTCGTTCTCCCAACTGTTGGTCATAGAATGTTGTATAGTCGTTCCTGACAATAAGTGGAATTACCGGTGCCTCTGTCATTTTTGTTTGTAAAAAAACCTTTCCTTCGCCATCTTTGCGTCCAGCCCTTCCTGCGACTTGTGCCATAAGTTGATATGCTCTTTCGGTTGCTCTAAAATCGGGGTAGTTCAATAATGTATCGGCGTTGATAATACCAACTACGGCAACATTGTCAAAATCCAAACCTTTTGAAACCATCTGTGTTCCAATGAGTATGTCGGTTTTTCCTTGTTGAAAATCGCCAATGATATTTTCGTATGCAGTGCGTGTGCGTGTGGTGTCTAAATCCATACGTTTTATGCGTGCCTCGGGAAAGAGGTTCTGTAGATCATCCTCTATCTTTTCTGTACCATATCCCATATTTATGAACTTATTCTCTTCACAGTTGGGGCAAATCTTTGGAGCAGGTATTGTATATCCGCAATAGTGACATACAAGTTTATCAGCATTTTTATGTAATGTAAGACTGACATCGCAGTGTTTGCATTTTGGAACCCAACCACATGTCTTACACTCAAGCAACGGGGCATATCCACGTCTGTTTTGGAACAGGATTATCTGTTTCTTTTCCTTTAGAGCATTGCTCATGGCTTCGACTAAAGGGTCAGAAAAAGGCCCAACAGTGAGTTTCTTCCGGCAATATTCCTGCATGTCTATAACCTCTATTTTGGGGAGTCTCATTTCACGGTGACGTGTAGTTAGGCTCACGAGGCCGTATTTGCCTGTAGTTGCATTGTAGTAGCTCTCTATTGAAGGTGTTGCGGTTCCAAGCAATGTCTTTGCATTATAATATGATGCAAGTACTACCGCTGCATTACGTGCATTGTAACGTGGTGCAGGATCTTGTTGCTTGTAGCTGTTCTCGTGCTCTTCATCAACAATTATAAGTCCAAGGTTCTGGAATGGGAGGAATAATGATGAACGTACTCCTAAAATAATATCATAGGGCTCGTCACCAATCTGTTTCTTCCATATTTCAACACGCTCGGCATCGGAGAACTTGGAGTGATAGACACCTATTCTGCTACCAAATACCCGACGCAACCTCTCTGTTATCTGTTTTGTAAGGGCAATCTCAGGTAACATGTATAATACTTGTTGACCTTTTTTGAGTGCCTCACTTATTAAATGTATATATATTTCTGTTTTTCCGGCCGATGTGACACCATGCAAAAGGGTGACGTTCTTTTGTTTGAAGCACTCGTTTATCTCTTCAAAAGCCTTTTTCTGTGCCGGGTTGAGGCTGTTGTGTGGCACAATCTCGTGGTACTCTTTTGTAAGTCGTCCTATTTCTACTTCGTAGGTTTCAAGAATACCCTTTTCCTGTAATTGCTTGTAAATAGTGGCATTGACCTGTGCCGTTTCAATAAGTTTGTGTTTGGAAATTTCTTTTTTATTGCCGAAAGGGTCTGTCACTTTTATGAATGTATCAAGCAGACGTTGTTGTCGTGGAGCACGTGACAATGATTGCAATAATAGATTAACCACCTTTTTATCGTTGCATTTTGTTGCAAGACGTACTCTTTGTTCTGTACGTGGCTTGAACTCTCCTTTTAGTCCTTGTGGAACGGCTGCTTTGTATATCTCTCCCAATGAGCAGAGATAATATTTTGAAATCCATTCCCAAAGTTTTACTTGATTTTCAAGAATGATAGGAGTTTCGTCAAGAACTTCTATTATTGGCTTAATTTCGTACCCAATAGTTTCTGTATTGTGTACTGATGTTATTAGTGCCGTATAAGTCTTGCTTTTGCCCAACGGAACCTTTACGCGGCAACCGGGGGCAACGGACTCTTGCAGGTTTTCGGGAACACTATAAGTGAATGTTCCTTGCAGAGGTAATGGCAATATAACATCAACAAATTTATTCATGATTCTGCGAAGTTATTAAAAAGCCGTTAAATGACAAAAAATATAATATTGACATGTTAGAAGTTGTTTAAATTTCTTATTTCTAAAAATAAATGTATTTTTGCGGTGTAAGAAAAAGAGATTTATGAAAAAGACATCATTCTTATTATTGCTTATTCTTCTCTCATGCGGTGTTTCCGATGACCGCATAGATGCTTATGAAGATTGTATTCCAAAGGTGGAGAAAGCCGAAACTCATGAAGAACTTATTGAAATAACTTATAATTTATCAAAACAGTTGTATTTCCTTGAAACACAGAATACTTCAATATCGGAGTTGGAAAAGCTTGCAAAATCGGGTGATGATGATGCATTGGAGCGTTTAGAAGCAATCGAGGCCGCAAGGCTTGATTTCTTGGATGTGGCATCAAAAAAAGAAACTTACTTTTATATGAACAAGATACAAAAGTAAGTTTCATGTCGTATTCAACGTCGTTTCCTGTTGGTCAATTTCTTAATGAGATTTTATTTGGTAAAATCGCTTCCCGCAGGGCTTTGGAATGCTCTTAAGCCGAACTCTGGCAATAAAGCAAAAAGATATTCAAATATCTCAGCTTGCAGATGTTCATACACAATCCACGCGGTATTGTTTGAAAAGAAATACAATTCCAAAGGTACACCAAGCTGTGTAGGCTGTAGTTGACGCACCAGGATTATCATATCTTTATGTACGGCCGGGTGTTCGTGAAGCCATTTTTCTAACCATTCACGGAACAGTGTAAGGTTGGCAACTCTTCTCTCTTCATCGTCTTTGATAAATCCCTTTTTAATGAATTCCTCTTTCATTTTGCCTTCACAAAATGTTATTGAGTTTGCATCAATCAGGATAGAACGCTTGATGCGTCGGCCACCACTGCAGAACATTCCACGCCAGTTCTGGAAAGAATCGCTGACAAGGGCGTATGGTGGAATAGTTGTTATTGTCTTGTCCCAATTCTGTACTTTAACAGTCGTAAGTGTTACATCTATTACAAAACCGTCGGCTTCGTATTTGGGCATCGTTATCCAGTCACCCGGTCGCAACATATCATTTGCTGAAAGTTGTACCCCGGCTACAAGCCCCATGATACTATCTTTAAAAACCAACATAAGTATTGCCGCCGATGCTCCAAGACCGGCAAGTAGTTTGCTTGGGTTCTTGTCAAAGAGAATGCTGACTACAATTATTGCTCCAACGCCGATAGCTATAATTTTCAGCATCTGGAAAACACCTTGCAGTGTGTGGTCTTTTGTCTTTTCCGATTCGTGCGATATTTTGTAAAGCGATGAGAATATGTGACAGAGTAAACTTACACCTATAATAGATATATATACTTTACATAATTTCAGGCATAATATATAAATTGTGCTTTCTTCTTTGAGTATGAATGGTAATACGAGCGATAGGATTATGCCCGGTATCAAACGGCAAACAGATTTTAGACTTGCATCGTTGAGTAATATGTCATCCCATTTGTTTGTTGTTTTCTTTGTGAATTTTCTAATAATTGGTATTAGGCCTTTGTTGCATAAAAGGTCACAAATATAGAATAGCATGACAATGCCTATAATCATTATTATCCAGTCCACCGTCTTTATTCCATCCGGTTCAAATCCAAATCTTTCAAGTATTTGAGGATTATCCATTTTTTATTTGATTTAGAATATATATGCCAATGATATTTGCCAGATATTTGAGTTTGATTCCACTCCTTCTATCCATTCCTTTGATTCGCGTGAACCAAAATTTTTAAGGTTAATGTTTTTGTAGTTGGTATATTTGCATGTATTGCCAAGTGCCCAATTGTAATTTGCATGTACTTGTAGGTGATTGAATAGAATGAAACCAAGACCAAAATTCAGGCTCCAACAATTTTCGTTGAACTTAAAATAGCTCCCTTTGTTGTTTACAAATTCTTTTATATCGTTTAGATCATCAATCTCATTAGGGTTTACTCCAAATTCATTTTTTCCTAAAACTCTCCCCCATTGAGGACCAATGGCAATGAAAGGTTCGAAAAATCTTTTTATTGCCGGAAGTTGGAGCTCGTAACGTAAATATAGCGGAATTTCAATGCTATGTCTGTTGAATGTTTCGTCATCGATTGATATTCCGGTTTTTGAATAGAGTACATTGGCTTCTACTCCAAGACCTATCAAGGGGAGTATCGCTTTTAATGTGGGGCCGGCATACCAACCGGTATTAGAATTTTTTATACCATCAATGTTTGTCGGGATTGTAGGGAAATTTGCTCCACCCTTAATTCCAAAATCTATTTGTGCTGTTGTAGTGAAGATTGTAAATAAAAAAGCAACAAGTGCGAAAATTAGTCTTTTCATAAGATTAGTTTTTTGTTAAACATAAAGCAACATTGCATCCTAGGTTTGCAATGTTGCTTTTACCTATTTTATAGCAAAAAAAGATAAAATAAGTAAGTCTGCAAAAAAACAATAGTTAAAAATAATTATCGACGTTCACGACGTACTGAAACAGTACCGGAGTTTGAACTTTTAACTGGTTGTGTCTTAGGCTGTTTTGGCTGTTTAACTGTACTTTTCTTTTCTTTGCTTGTTTGGTTTTCCTTATTGTTGCTTTTTGCTCTTAGTGTTGTACTTTTCTTTTCTACAACCGGCTCTTTTTTGTTTGCGATAGTATCAGCCTCTGCAACTTTCGCTGCTTTGATAGAATCTTGACGAATTTCTGCGGCAGTCTTGGTATTCCATAGATTGTTTTTGAAATCATTGAGCTGCTGTTCTATCTTTTCCTGCTCTTTTTTTACCGAGACAGAATCCTTGCAGTATTGTGAAATGGCAAGGTTTCTTGTATTGACAGTTTTGTAGATTTCTCCCTCGTAGCATCCTTTTTTAAAGAAATCATCAATAGTCATAGATGATGCATTGTTGAGGCTACTTGTCATAATGCTCTGCTGTGCAAGATATGTTGCAATGTCTTCATATTTGAGCCAGAACATTGGATATTTTGTAACTTCAGATGAATATTCACCAGAACGGTGCAAAACAGGGCATATAGCCGTAATGTGCTTGCCGTATGTACCACTACGTTGGTCATAATAGTGGCTCTCCTTAACATAATAACTGAGTACCTCTGCACTTGGGATATCACTTTTACCAACGATAATTTCTTGTCCGTTTTCTTCGTAATATATACGATAGTTCTCAAGCATTGTCTTTGGATCAACAATGTTCTCGTCTATGAACGACTCATATCCATCGAGGTTGTATGTATATGCAGTGATATTACCATTTAGAATGTTTCTGAACAATAATGTGAAGAGGTTCATGCTGTCGCCCATTGGTTCAACAGGGTAGTATAGTGATGCATTTGTCTCGTTCTCCAGGTTTATTGCACGATATATCTCACGTTTCCAGTCAACTTCTTGTGGTGTTGTGTCAACGGGGTATTGGCTTTTGGCACGTTCGGTAAGATTTATGTTATCGGAACTCTCCTTCTGTACGGCTTTATTTTCGTTTCTGCGTGCAGGAGGCTGGGCGTATGTGTTCTGTGCTACGAGTACGATTGCCAAGACAATCAATAATTTACTGATGTAATGCATATTGTATAGTATTTTTTCCTGTTAGTTTATAATAACCTCGAGTGTTGTAGGCAATAGACGTTCAACATTATCGGGGCCGATGGCTGTTACGTGTGATATGTAGAATCTTTTTCCTCGTCCAAGGTTACGGAACATATCTTTCTGCTGTTTGGAGAATTGTGTTCCTTGTGATTTCAGAGGAATAGCATTACCCATATTATCGTAGAATACTGTTTCAAAAGACAAAACTTTGAATGCAATATTCAACAAACCGTCGTCAATGGCTGCAACTATTCCATCTGTGCTCATTAGTGATTGCTTGCTGAAAGGTGCACCTCCACGGTAACGTTGTGTGTTGCCGTCCTTATCCTTGTACTCAATGAAAGGAGTCGGATCTGGTAGTTGGCGTACACGGAACGAGTATTCACCCATACTTTGGTTCTTTCCTTCTTCGTTCTTGGCTGTTACTCCAATCTTAATCTCTTCGCCAATCTTGTTGGGAACAACTACGAAACCACCTTTTCCATCGCTCTTTATGCTTCCGCTACCCTGTGCTATGGTTGCCGATATCTTGTTTGCCGGAACACCCGGAACCGAAATGCTTACAGGGTTAGTGAATCCTGCATAAAGGACATTCATCAATGATGCACTTACAGTAGCTGTTGGTTCTACAACTGTATAATGTTGTGAGAAATCATAACGTGTCTGAATTCCGGCACCATCATTTACCAGCATATAACCGTTTAATGAGTAATCTCCTGTTTTGTTACATCTTACGCTGTATTCACCACTTTCTGTTTCAAAGAGTTTGTCTTCGATGAATATTTGTGGACGTTGTGTAGAATCGACAGCCGCAAGTATGATTTGTGCGGTAAAGTCGCTTCCACGTACAACATTCTTTGATGTTGGAATTACTAAGGCACGAATCTGGTTTACACGTACGTCACCCATGTCAATGTTGTTGGCAAGCGTGTGTAGAATTTCTCCCTCTACATATCTTACGTCATTCTGTATCTTGGTGAGCAGTGTTATACTTGCTATTGCCGGCATGTTCTCAAAATGGTATTCCTGCCAATTCTTTAGTAATGAGATATCTCTTCTTGGAACATCTGTACTGAGTGTTGTCTCAATAATCTCTTTCTGTACCGAGTCTGTTACCATTTTAAGTATGTTGTTGCGATACTCGGTAATGGCGTTATATAGAAGCTCGCCCTCACCGCTGCCGGGTGCAAGCATTACTTGTGTTGAAGCCTCAAGGTCTTCGCGGTTGACAAGGTTCTTGAAATCACCTTTTTCTCCGTCGGCTTTCTTTGCTATACGTATCTTAAGTCTCTCGGCTAGATTATATAATGTATCGGACATCTCCTTTACCTCATAAGCACGCTCGTACCATTCGCGTACCTTTTCGGGGTTCTGTTCCATATACCCCTCAAAGGCATTATAGAGAGCGTCATTCTGCTTGCCAGCATTGTCGGAACTCTTTGAAAGGCTTTCGTCAACAAGAGTAAAGCCGTTGAGCACGTCTGACGATACATTAAGAGCCAACATCGCCATCAGAAGCACGTACATGAGGTTAATCATCTTCTGGCGTGGAGAGACTTTCTGTTTCTTTATCTTCATGACCTGCGTTTTTTTAGATTTGAGGACGGTTCATGTTTGTTGTCATGGCTTCAATCATGCGTGCGTAGAGTGCGTTCAAATCCTCTACCTGTTGTGCCATCTTCTTTGTCTGTTCGTTAATCTTGTCAATAGAATCAAGCTGACCACCTGCACTGCGTAGCTGTACTTCGTAGAGTGCATTCATACCTGTTAAGTTGCGTCCCAAAGTCTCCATCTCCTGCATGTTTTTGCCGAGTGCTTCTGTTTGGCTTGAAATGCGTTGCAGAGCCTCGTTCAAGAGTGCTACTTGCTTTATATATTCCTCGGTCACTCTTTCCATCTCTTCAACATTTTCAACTCTTGGTGCTTGCAAACTACCGGTCATTGGTGTACCGCAGACTGTTGGAGCTGTGTTGATGACTGTAGGCTGAGAAACAGGTACTTGAGGTACTTCTGCTTGATAATCCTCATCGTTTGCTGTATGAACAGCCTCTTTTATATTGGTACTGCCGGTCATTATAGGGCCATTGATAATGATTGGTTGTCCCATTCCTGCTGTAACTCCAGCCATGGCATTCTCTTCTCTTTTTTCCTCTTCTGCCACTTCGTAAGGACGCTCAAAAGCAGAAAAGAAGAATACGAGAACCTCAGTACCCATACCAACAAATAGCATAAGGTTTGCACCGGCAATGTGTGTGAGCTTAAAGAGAGTACCTAAAATAACGACTGCGGCACCCCAGCTGTAAAGGTAATTAAGAATAGTTTTACCTCTTGCCGAATCCATAAACTCCTGTATGCCTCTTATAAAACTTTTAGCCTTTTTCATATAGTGTTTTTTTTATATCCGTAGTTAATGATTATCTTCTTCGTTCAGCACCGGCATAACTTCTAACGCAACGGAAGCCTATGTATGAACGTGATTCGTTCTGATATTCGTACGAGCGTGTTGCTCCCTGAATGTATCTTACAGGGTCTTTCCAGGAGCCACCACGTACAGCTTTTTTCTTCATGCTGTAGGGGTCCTCTTTTGCAGCTCTGTATTGTAGGTCAGGGTTTATGTCGTTCATCTGCAATATACCCGACTCGGTATAAACCGTAGAGGTCCATTCGGCTACATTACCTGCCATATCATACAAACCGTTGGAATTTGCCGAGAAGATTCCGCATCTTGATGTTATGAGACTACCGTCTTTGGTGTAGTTTCCTTCTCCCGGCTTATAGTTGGCATAATAGCATCCCTCATCGCTCTTTGTGTCGCTCTGCTCCCATGGGAAGCGGCTTCCATTCTTACCACGAGCAGCATATTCCCATTCAGCTTCCGATGGCAATCTGTAACGTTGTATCCATTTTGCCTGTGCTCCCAATCCTTTGATAAGGAAACTTGTACGCCATGCACAGAATGCATTTGCCTGCTCCCAACTTACACCTACAACCGGATAGTTGTCGTAATTCGGATGGCTGAAATATAGCTTCAAATAAGTTTCGTTATTAGCGTTTGGAAAATCATTTACCCAACATGTAGTATCGGGATAAACATTTACAATGTATGTGTTTAGGAAATCGTATGCACTTGAAAGAGGACGGTTTATTGTTTCTCTTACAATGACACCCTCTTCGTCAATATATGCAGTATCCTTAGAAATCATGACAACGCTTTCCAAATCTACCGGAATATCAGTATTACGGTTACGCTCTGCCGGGTTTATGCGATTCCTGCGTAGTGCAGCCTGAGTGTAATCGTATTCTTCGTATTTGTAGTTCATCTGTGATGCGTCAAGCATTTTCTCACCAGTGATTGGGTTGGTGATGAAAACACTTTCTATTGCACGAAGCTCGTCTTCGGTTGGTTTTTTCCAAGGAATTGGTTTCTTCCAGTTCAAATATGGAGTGATTGGTTCTCCGTATTCATCTTCTGTTATCTTGAATGTCTCATCACCGCCAAAAGCAGGGTCAGCAAGACGCTCTCTTATGATAGAGTCTCTAACCCAAAAAACGAACTGTCTGTATTTTGCGTTTGAAACTTCTGTTTCGTCCATCCAAAAAGCATCTACAGAAACGTCCTTTACAGGTGCATCTATACCCCAAAGTGAGTCTTTTTCTTCATCACCGATTTTTATTGAGCCTCTTGAAATGAATACCATGCCATATGGTGTCGGTTCACTGACTGCTGTTCCGCTGATACCTGTAACCTCTCCCCCTTGGCTCTCGCTCATACCGCCAATCTTTGAACCCATGCATGAGACTGCAAATATTGACAATACAGCTATTGACAGAGAAATAATTTTCTTCATCATTGTAAAATTCTTATGCTATTATGTTTATTCTTTCCTTTTTTAAAGCTTCCGAGGTCTATTTTGTAACCAAGGAATATGTCGTGGTTTCCATTTTCAGCACCAATACCCGATGTGAAAATTTCATAACCATAACTTAGTGTTATGTTCATCATTTCCAAACCTAAAAACAGTGCTACAGATGTACAGGGGCTATATGTTAAGCCTCCAAAGAACTCTTTGTCGCCATAAGTATATGTTGCTCTTGCCGATATGTCGGCACGCCATGTAACAAAGTCTGTCATCACCTGCATTGTTGGCTGTACTGTTAATAACGTGTTTTTTAGCGGTATATTGCCTCCAGCCATAAAATTTAATAGAGGAGCTATCTTAAATTCATTTTTTTCTCCCAATTCAACCAACGGTGCATTCAGATGAATACCCGCTGCACCTACATAGAAATATTTGTGTTGATATAGAAGTCCTGCACCGAAATCAAGTTTGTTACCGTTTGCATTTCCGCTAGGAAAAGCAGGGTCATTACTCTCTCCCCCAAGATTTATTTCAGAATTCTCAAAAGTTATATTTACAAGTCCTAACTGTGCACCGGCGGTAAAGCGTCCTTTGAACAAGTTGAAACCAAATGCGTAATTAAGATAAATATGCTGATTGCTAAAAAGACCAATTTCGTCATTTACAACTCCAAATCCAAGATTATGATCGCCTTTTATATATGGTATAGGCGTGTCAATATTCAACAACATACTTTTGGGGCTGTTTTCAAATCCGGTGAGCTGGTTGCTGTAGGCTGCATAGAACATCATATTCCTTTCGGCACCAGCACCTGCAGGGTTGTAGAAATTGAGCATTTTCCAATAGTGGGTGTAGTGTATGTCAAATTGTGCACTTGCTTGCGAAAGTGCATAAAAAAACAAAAAACACACCAATAACCACTTTTTCATTATTCAATTCTTATTCGATATATCAACGTAAAATAGTTCTTGATATTATCTTATTTGTCCATTTTTCTTTAAACAGCAAAAAATCGGACATCAATGCCCGATTTTTTTTGCATATTTTTTTGCAACCTTATTTGACAAGAACTTTCTTGCCATTTATAATGTATATACCCGGAGTGCTAATCGCTTTTACGCTTCTGCCGTTAATGTCGAATATAGTTGTTATATCATTTGATGTGATATTTTCAATACCAGACTCAATATCTTCTCCAAATACAACATTTATAGTTCCCAGTCCCTCGAGATTAAGAACGATAGTACAATAAAGTCTTTCTTTTGTCATTTTACCCGTTAGGCTGACAGGCAATTCACCAAGTCCGGGACCTATGCATCCTTCAACACCTTCACTGGCAGTAATTGCAATATTCTGTGTTGTTTCAAATTCTTTGATTCCGTTATTGTCTGTTACAGTGATATCGGTCACCACAATGTCTCCAACAGGTAGTTCATCCAATGCAAAGTTTCTAAGAGCAAGAGTGTATACTCCATTATTGTTCTCTACAATGATAGTTGTCTCTTGTGGTTCTGTTACATTCTCTCCAATAGCAATTACAAGCTGGTCGGTGTAGCTTCTTGTTGCTTCCTCCTCTATATATCCATGTTCGATATCCTCTCCGAAAACAACATTTATAGTTCCCAGTCCCTCGAGATTAAGAACGATAGTACAATAAAGTCTTTCTTTTGTCATTTTACCCGTTAGGCTGACAGGCAATTCACCAAGTCCGGGACCTATGCATCCTTCA
>JAGCJL010000042.1 GCA_017647975.1 Bacteroidaceae bacterium
GCTTGTCTTTGTAGAGGTCAAGAGCCGCCGCAATGAATCCTACGGTAACGCTTATGAGGCTGTGACGCCGCAAAAAATAAGGCTTCTTATATCTGCTGCCGAGGCCTATGTAAGGCGGTACGCTCTTGATTTGCCTGTGCGTTTTGATATAGTGACGGTTATTGGTATATGTGAACCGTATAAGATTGAGCATATACGCGATGCATTCCGTCCTGAATGGTGAGGTTTTAGAATAGTATTATTATGAATATTGAAGATGCACGCTTGTATTGCCTTTCCAAGCAGAATGCTACGGAGGATTTTCCTTTTGACGAGACAACTTTGGCTTTTAGGGTAGAGAACAAAATTTTTGCTATTGTTGACCTTGAAAACATAAAGTGGTTCTGTGTCAAATGTGATGCCGACTATGCTATCTCTCTTCGTGATCAATATTGGCAGATAACACCGGCATGGCACATGAACAAGAAATATTGGAACCAGCTTGATATGGCTTCTATGGATGATGCTCTTTTTTGTTCACTTGTTGATCATTCCTATGACGAAGTGTTGAAGAAATTGCCAAAGAAAATAAGGATTAAATATGGCAAATGATTTCTATATAAAATACCTGCCTGTTGTGGATTCTACAAACAACTATCTCCGTTATGAACGTGAGGGGTTGTTGTCCGAAGCCGGAGATGCTAAAATAATAGCTGTTTATGCCGGAGAGCAGACTTCAGGGCGTGGGCAAAGGGGGAATGTCTGGTATTCTGCCGGCGATGAAAACTTATTGCTATCGTTGCTGGTGCGTCCGGGTGCTGTTACTGTAAAGGAACAGTTCTACTTGTCGCAGGCAATAGCTCTTGCAGTAAACGATGCGATGCATGCTTGCGGTGTAAATTCTGTTATAAAGTGGCCTAATGATATTTATGTGGGAAATAGAAAACTTGCGGGTATTCTTGTGGAACTTGATTATGCCGGCGATATGATAGACTGTGCCATTGTTGGAGTTGGTATAAATGTTAATCAGTCACAATTTCCTGCAATGGATAAAATACCTACATCGCTATTTTTGCTTACAGGCAAGGATTTTGACATAGAGATTGTGCTGAAATCTCTTCTCACTTCATTTCAGTACTATTACAATATGCTTGAAAATGGCGAAACCTTAAAGATTGCTGCAGAATATAAGAAGTATCTTGTGGGGTATGGTAAAATGTTGCGTTACAGAGATACCTTTTCAATCTTTAATGCAGTTGTAAAGGATGTGGAGGGAGATGGGGTGTTATGCCTTGAACGGGAAAGTGGCGAACTCTCCCGGTACTATTTTAAAGAGGTTGAATTATTACTTTGAACATTATCTGTTCTTCATATTTTCTTCACGTTCTTGACGGAGCTTTTTCTTTCGGCGGAGCAGAAACCACAACAGAGCGAGAATGCCTATGGATACTCCTACTGTAACCCATTTTTCACAGTTTGTCATTTCGGTATTTTTGGGGAATAAATAGATGTACATGCCTGCTGTGTAAACGGCAAGAATTGCAATGGTGACATTAGGGTTTTTGAGGAATCTCATATATTATCTTTTAATATTTCTAACAAACTTTGTTTTGCGAAGTTAATCAAAATTCCTTATTTGAAGAATTTGTTTAACCTTTTAAACATATTAGTAGTATTTTTTAAGAATTTGTTTTAATTTTGAAAAGATAAAGAAAACTATAATTGATTATAATATGGCAAAATTTAAAAGAATTCTTCTAAAGCTCAGTGGCGAGAGTCTTATGGGCGAGCAAGGCTATGGCATTGATGTTAAGCGTCTTAACGAGTATGCGGCACAAATTAAAGAGGTGTCGGAAATGGGCGTTCAGATAGGTATTGTAATAGGTGGCGGTAATATCTTCCGTGGTCTTACAGGTGCCGGCAAGGGGTTTGACCGTGTTAAAGGTGACCAGATGGGCATGATGGCAACAGTTATCAATAGCCTTGCTCTAAGTTCAGCTCTTGGTGCAGCAGGTGTTCCTAACAAGGTCTTGACAGCAATACGCATGGAGCCTGTTGGTGAGTATTATACAAAGTGGAAGGCTATTGAGGCAATGGAAGAGGGTAAGGTTGTCATCATGGCTGCCGGAACCGGAAGCCCTTATTTCACAACCGATACCGGTTCTTCATTGCGTGGTATTGAGATTGAAGCCGATGTTATGCTTAAGGGTACTCGTGTCGATGGTATATATACAGCCGATCCTGAGAAAGATCCTACAGCTACAAAATTCCACGATATTTCATATGACGAGGTTATTTCACGTGGCTTGAAGGTTATGGATATTACAGCAACGGCAATGTGTCGCGAGAATAATCTTCCTATCTATGTATTTAATATGGATGTCGTAGGAAACTTGAAGAAGGTTATGGACGGTGAGGAGATTGGAACTTTTGTTCATCCCTGATATTCTCCTTACATATAAAGATTAAGCGAGGCACATGTGCCTCGCTTAATCTTTATATGTATGTTATATGCTTATTTCTCTTTTGTTACAATCCAGCCACCATTATGCTTGATATCGCAATCCAATGCTATGCCGTTGGTGCTGTATGCATTCAGAATACCAGCATTTACGGTTGTTTTCAAAGCCGATATTGTGTTGTCGTATGAGCTTAGAACGACTTTTCCTCCGTTTATAGTAAGGTCATTACTTTCAAGTGCCTGGCTATTAAGGTCATTTTTGCTTCTGCCGTTTGCTACAATGGTAATATTTCCATTGTTGATATTTAGGCTACCATTACAGTTTATACCTTTGCTTCCATTTTGTGTACATTCAATGGCGATATTACCTTCATTGATTACTATGTCTCCTTCACATTTGATGCCACCGGAGAGTGTGTCGTCGGCGTTGCTTGTTCCTTTTGCAAAACCTGTAATCTTTCCACTGTTGATTACAATGTTGCCGTCGCAGTTGACTATTTTTGAGCCGTCGCCGTTGACAGTGCCTTCAATGATACCGTCTGTAAGGATGAAGTCGTCAGCGGTCTTTATACCGGAACTCTTTTCGCCGTTTGTGGTGAAGCCGATGTAACCGCCTCTGATGGTGGCTTTGGCTTTGACGGTGGCATCTTGTTCTTCGTTTTCTACTTTTATGGCTTCGCCGCCCGAGGTTATTATTGTTTTTCCGGCTTCGATGATGACTTCGCCTTTACCGCAATCGATGCCGTCGGCGGTGGCGTTGACGGTTATGCTTGGCGACGCAGCTTCGGTACGTGTTACAATGAACTTGTCGTTGGTGTGGAAGCCGTCTTTAGCAGCTTGTAGTATATTGATGTTGCCGCTATGAACTCTTATATAGTCATCGCTACATATACCATGACCGCCAAGGCTTTTCACGTTAAGTGTTCCGGTGCCGTCGAAAATGAGCTGTCCTTCGCTGAAGAGTGTGCCTTTCTGGTCCTCTTCCTTGTCATTTTCGTCAAGAGCAGGTTTGCCGTATGTCGCTCCGTCGCAAAGAGAGTTTGTTGTCTCTTTGTAAAGTGTAAAATATACAGTTTTTCCTGTCTGTATATTGATAGCGGGGCCAACAGGATTGGTAAGTTCAAGTCCATTGAGTATAATCTGGAACTTGTTCTCGCTGTATATCTTTAGGCTACCGTTATTACACTTTCCCTGAACTGTGTACGCAACTTTCTTCTTTGTAGAGGTGATAGTCACGTTGTTGCCATCAATATTATAGGTGACTCCATCGACTGTCTTGACTGTCGGGCCATCGGCAGTGTAGTTTATGGAAACAGCTCTACTTGCAGAGAAATTTTCCACAAAGTCGCCGAACTCCTCATCAGTCTCTAATTCTGGGACAATTGCTGTTACTTCTTTGTAACTATTTTTGTCGTTGGCGTTGAACGACACCGTCGGAGCGGTGTTGTATGTCAATTCGTTGGTCTTGTTTTTCTTTAAAGAAATCTCATCGGCATTTTCTGTGTTGAA
Organism: Bacteroidaceae bacterium; assembly: GCA_017647975.1. GTDB lineage: Bacteria > Bacteroidota > Bacteroidia > Bacteroidales > Bacteroidaceae > HGM04593. The sequence goes on from JAGCJL010000042.1 coordinate 3,950, forward strand.
CATGCACTTTACACCATCGAGCATCTCGAACGTAACAACCCTCTTTTCTTCGTCAAAGGTTATTTCCTTTGTCTTTTTTGTCTCTATTTTTTGGTATGTGTTGTTTGTGTTGTTTACATACAAAACCTGTGCCTCTATTGCTGTTGTAGCTAATAGTGCTATTGTAAAAATGGTCTTTCTCATCTCTTCACAATTTTATAGGTTTCTTCCCCAACTCTTATTATATATATCCCTTTAGGATATTGATTAAGGCTTATAACACTACTGTTGCCTTTCATGCGGGTGCAGTATAGTTGTGTACCGGTGATATCATATAAATACACCATTGTACTGTAATTACTGTTGATTTCAATCTCATCGTTTGAAATATGACGAATTGTTTCATCCTGTACATTATCTGAAATTCCCGACAAGTAGTAACCAAAATGGATACGGTCAATATCACTCATGCTGAAACTGTTGGAACTTCCGTTTGCTTGTGATATTGTTACTATTGTACCATTGAAGGTTATTTTCTCAAAATTATTGAAATCGACTGTTGTACTGTTTCCTTTGCTTTCAATGTACATGTTCTGTGCCAATGCCGGCAAGAGTAACAGAGCGAGTGAAAGTGTCATTAAAAAACGTTTCATAAATATGTCCTTTTTAAAGATCTATAGAATATTCCAAACCTATAGCATGTCCGCCCGGTTCGTCTATGTCACTAATGTCCTGATATAAATAATATAACGATACGGAGTTCTTCTTGTTTATCTTGTAACTGGCTCCGGCACGATAACGCATCTTGTCATATCCTTTCCATTCGTTGAGTTTTGTATATAGCTCAGCAGAAGCAAAAGGTGTTATCTTGCAGTTGGGAATATCGTACTTGATACTTAACCGTGAACGTAACGAGAGATTATGCTTTGCTTCTTTGAATTCACGTTCTGTTTCGGGGAGCAATTCACCTTCGCCTGTAATGACATCGGTGTATTCCCAACGATACTTTGTCTCGTCGGTTGTGGCAGAACCGGTGTGGGTGTATTGCAGACGTTCTCTTAAAGAAATCTCAAAACGTCCTACTTTGTATTCTCCGGTGAGCGTTGCATATACTCGGTTGCGTGTTGTCCAGTATGCCGCATCAATATTGTATTCGTATATGTCGTTTTCAACGTCAATGGCATCTTTTATGCTTGTCTCGGAAAGTGATTGCGATACAATGAATGTGTATCCGGCGTTGGTCTTCAACTGAAACTTGCCCCAACTCTCGCCTTTCCATTCTCCAAGCTTATAATCGACCTTTGCACCAATGGCTACACGTTCTACATTGCTCACACCTTCAATGCTGCGTAGTTCGGCATCAAAAGCCAACTTTGTGCGTTTGTTGGCTTTTTGGGCAATCTCAAAGGTTGTCCACACGCCAAATTCGTCCTTGTCATTGTCGCTTATGGCATACAATGAGCTAATTGAAGAGAAAGATATTATTGTAGCTAATAAAGCTCTCTTTATAAATTTATTCTTTGAGTTTGTATTCATCTACAGGTGCTTTTAATGTTGTGTCCACTGAATTATTGGCATCTTTGCTTCGGTAGTACATCTTTACTATTGCAGCATCTTTCAGGAAGTCAATGCTACCAACCTCAACTTTTTCAATCTTGAGACCTGTACGCTTCTCAAGGTCGGCAATAAGCTCTTCACGCTTATCGGTTGAAATAAGGTTAATGTTGTCGTACTTTATAACTTTGTAGGAATAGTGACTGATGAGGAGTTTGCTTTCACAAATCCATATTGAAGCAATAAACAGAAGGTTGATTATAAGAACTTCGCCATAACTCAACTCGCTGACAATAAGTCCGTTGATGGCACTCAATGCTATAATGATGAACAGATAGGTCATTTCGCGTATTGCAACCTGCTCGGTGCGGTAACGAATGATACTGAATATGGCAAAAAGACCAAGAGCAATACCTGCTTTAAGTTTTACGTCTCCAAGAACGTAAATGAGCATGAATGTACTTATAGCAATAAGTACATATGTGAAGAAGAACTCGCCACGTTTACATTTTGGATAGTACAGACAGCGAACTACAATCATTATCGAAAGCAGGTTGATAACGAATGCTATGAGCAGCATCTTTATGTGATGTGCGTCAAAGAATTTGTTGTCACTGATACGTTTTTCTTTGATTCCGATAGACATCTTTACATCGTCATCATCAAAGTCTCCGTCAAAAACTTGTCCCTTTTCAATCATTTCGGCGGCGATAATCTCGCCAACTCCTACTGTTGCATGACACGCTGCAGGTATTGTCTGTGATTGCATTGTCAAACTCATGCATAGTAGCATAAATGTAGTTAGTAGTTTCATCTTTTTATGTGTTTTGTTATTTGTTTTCCATTTTGTTTATCATAATAAGTCTCTCCTTGAAGTTGTTACGCTTCAGATTCTTGTTTGTCAATGCACTGCCTATGCAGTATTTGCTGAAACCGGAACGCATTATGCGTAAATCCCTAAGTATGTCAACAGCCGGAGAGGGAACATTTCCATCGCGTTTGAGTTCTATGATAGCAACTTTTTGTAATCTGTCGTGTCCGTCGCTTTTTAGATGGTGGAATCTTAGGTTAAAGTCAATAGTCAATCTCTCTGTTTTGCCGTAGTTGACCAATGTTATACGGTTGAACCAATTTTCTATGACGGGGTTTATCTCATCAATTTTATACCATGCAACTTTTTCCAAAAAAGGAATAATAGCTTCGTGCTCATTGTGTAGGGTGTCAAGGCTGCTTATTGGAATACGTTTCTTTTTTGTCCGGCAATGATTGTTCTTGTTTTTTACCTCAAGAAAAGTATCTCCGTTGTCAAGATATGTTCTTACTCTGATTTTTTCCCTGACTTTTCTACCTGCATGATGCATATGATACATTTGATAATCTTCGGTATCAAAGTATGTTGTATGGTAACTTGCTATTCTGTTACCATTTATTTCTTGAATGAAATATTTTCCTTGAACGGCAAGCAAGAACGCATGCAACTGTGCGGCAGTTGCTACAAATTTAGTGTCGGTGCGGTTCATCAACTTTATACACGACATCTCCTCGAGTGTGATAGGAGGTAGTAGTTGGGCTTTTTCTGCTATGCCGGAGTTCATTTGTGTATTATCGTTTAAGTATTATACTACATTATTGTAGTATGTGTCACAATTACTGCAAATATAGATAAAAGTTTATATATAAAATTTAATATTAACGTTTTTTATTGTTCATCCATTAAAATATTATTACATCTTTTGCTTCTCTCTGCCTCTTGTATTAAATTCGCATAAATGTTGTTTTTATGAATCAGATAGATGTTAATGCGATAATCAATAAGTTCTATCCTTGTGAAAATGAGTTGAAACGGATATTTCTTATTCATGCAAAAAAAGTTACCGATCTTGCCTTGAAGATGGCCGACTCTCATCCAGAACTATGTTTGGATAAGCAGTTTATAGAAGAAGCAGCTATGTTGCACGATTTGGGTATATTCCTCACTGATGCTCCAAGAATTTTCTGTAATGGTAGTGCGGAGTATCTCTGTCATGGGTTTTTGGGAGCGAAACTGTTACGTGAAATGGGATATGAACGCCATGCAAGAGTGTGTGAGAGGCATACAGGAACAGGCCTTCTTAAGGAGCAGATTATAAGCAACGGTTGGAATTTGCCGGCAAGGAATTTTCTACCTGAAACACTTGAGGAACAGTTAATCTGTTTTGCCGATAAGTTTTATTCAAAAACAAAGTATCTTGAACAGGAGCGTACACTTGAACAAGTTATTGCGAGTATGGCTAAAATATCCGATGAATCGGTCGAAAAGGTGAAGAAATGGGCTGCGATGTTCATGTAAAACTGTTATATATATTTAATTGTTCTTTAAATAGTGCTTTTTTATCTTAAAAAGAGGAAATAGTCATGTAAAATTGCTATTTTTGCAAATTGATTTTTAAGATTTTGATGGCTCGAATTGGTATTAAGAGTTTGTTTGTGGTAATAGTATTGGCAGTATTGGCTTTTGCAATACCTGTCAAGGCTGTTTCTTTGCCCGAATATTATCGTACAATACTTGCCGATTCAGATACTTTATCTACAAATAATACAACACCTAAAGATTCCATTGCCGAAGAAAAGAAAAAAGATGCCATAGAAGCACCTGTCTTTTATGAATGTACCGATTCTTTGGTGTGGTCACGTGGTGGTAATGCCTATCTTTATGGTAGCGGAAAAGTCAATTATGAGAAGATTGAACTGACTGCTCATGTAATTTCCATGAACATGGACAGCAGTGTTGTTCATGCCACCGGTAGAATTGATACAGCCGGAGTCGTAACCGGCTTGCCTGTATTTATGGACGGTGGTACTCCTTATGAGTCCGATAGAATGTCATATAATTTCAAGAGTAAGAAAGGTTTTATCAATAATGTCTATACCCAGCAGGGCGATGGCTTTCTCATGGGTGGAAAAGCCAAAAAGGATTCATCTGATGTAATCTATTCCCAGGATGGTATGTACACGACATGCGATGCAGAACATCCCCACTTTTATATAAGATTGACAAGAGCAAAGATACGCCCAAATAAGGATGTTGTTTCCGGTCCGTTATATCTTGTTGTCGAGGATGTCCCCTTGCCCGTTGCTTTGCCATTCGGATATTTCCCATTTACCGAAAATTATTCTTCAGGTTTTATAATGCCTACTTATGGTGACGAAACGGAACGTGGTTTCTACTTGCGTGACGGTGGATATTATTTTGCCATTAGTGACAAGGTCGATCTTAAGCTTACCGGTGAAATCTTTACCAAAGGCTCATGGGGCGTTGGTGCCGCTTCGACCTATGCAAAGCGATATAAGTTCTCGGGTAATGTAAATTTGAGCTATCTTGTTACAGTAAACGGCGAAAAGGGATTACCGGACTACACCAAGAGCAAGAACTTTCGTGTGCAGTGGAGTCATAGGCAGGATGCCAAGGCAAGGCCGAATACCAACTTCTCGGCAAGCGTGAACTTTGCAACAGCCAATTATGAACGTTCCAATCTGAGCAGCCTTTATAATCCGGCATTGAATTCACAGAGTGTGAGAACCTCAAGTGTCAGCTATTCGCACTCTTTTCCCGAAATAGGCCTCTCGCTCTCATCAACGGTGAACCTTTCTCAAAATGTACAGGATTCAACACTCTCTCTTACATTGCCAAACCTGAATATCTCTTTGGCAAAAAAATATCCTTTCAAGAGAAAAAAGCGTGCCGGTGATGAACGTTGGTATGAGAAGATATCTTTGTCATATACAGGACAGATAAGCAACAGCGTTACAGCAAAGGAGAATGAGATTCTTAAAACCAGTATCATTGATGACTGGAAGAACGGCGTAAAGCATAATATACCTATCAATGCAACATTCCAGCTCTTTAACTACATAAACATTACTCCAAGTTTCAATTATACCGAGAGATGGTATTTCAAAAAAATAAATCAGGATTGGGATGCCGAGGCAAACAAAGTTGTTAATGATACTGTTCATGGATTCCACCGCGTATATAATTTCAATGCGGCGGTGTCGGCTAATACAACCCTCTATGGTTTTTATAAACCGGCGGCCTTTTTGAAAAGCAGGATACATACAATACGCCATGTCTTCAAGCCCTCTGTATCATTTACATACGCTCCTGATTTTGGAAGTGAGTTCTTTGGCTATTATGATACTTATGTTTACACTGATGAGAATGGTGAGGCACGTACGGTAGAGTATTCTCCTTATCAGAATACACTTTATGGCGTTCCTTCAAAAGGAAAAACAGGAAGCATATCGTTGGGAGTGAGCAATAATGTTGAGATGAAATGGCGTACCAAGAACGACTCATTGAAGAAAATAAGTTTGATTGATGAATTGGGTGCATCACTTTCATATAATCTTGCAGCGAAAGTAAGGCCGTGGAGTAACCTTTCTACAAGGTTGAGGCTTAAGCTGACAAAGAATTACACCTTCAGTTTTAATGCAACTTGGGCAACATATGCTTATACTTTCAATGAACGTGGTCAGGTTGTTATAGGTGAGAGAACAGAGTGGTCATACGGTCGTTTCGGACGTTTCCAAGGTATGAGCCAGAACCTCTCTTATACATTCAATAATAGCTCATGGACTAAGTTGAAAGCATGGTTGCAAAAGTTAAAAGGAGAAAGTGAAGCAACTGAAAGCGAAGAGGGAGAAAAGAGCGAAGATGGTTTGTTGAATAAACAAGATGCCTCGTTTAAAAGTTCTAAAACGAATAAAACGAAAAAGGCCGATGTGGACGAAGATGGATATATGCCTTTTAAACTTCCTTGGAACTTTACGGTCTCTTATGGTATCTCTATGGCCGAAAATACTGCCGGCAAGATAAATATCAAGAATATGAGGTATCCTTACAAATTTACTCAAAATCTCAACTTTTCTGGTAACTTGAGTATTTCGGATAATTGGCGTATCAGCTTTACATCGGGATATAATTTCGAGAACAAGAAACTTACCACGACCACAATGAATATATCTCGTGACTTGCATTGTTTTGAGATGTCGTGTGGAGTGGTGCTCAGTCCTTATGTATCTTATAACTTTACCTTTAGAGCCACATCGGCAATGCTGGCCGACTTCTTGAAGGTCGAGAAACGTAGTGATATAAGTTCCAACGTTCAATGGTATAATAATTGATATACAAAAAAATCACCTGTTACCAGGTGATTTTTTCTTTTCCATGTTTTTCAAGATAGTCGTTGGCCAATGTAAAATGATGATTGCCAAAGAATCCCTGATATGCCGACAGTGGCGATGGGTGGGGCGATGTGAGTACAAGATGTTTGTTCCTGTCTATAAAAGCTCCTTTCTTTTGTGCATAGCTTCCCCATAAAATAAAGACAATGTTCTCCCTACGCGAAGCCAATTCACGTATCGCCGCATCGGTAAATTCCTCCCATCCGCGTTTTTGATGTGAACCAGCTTGTGATGCACGCACTGTCAGTGTCGCATTCAGCAGCAATACTCCTTGATCGCTCCAACGTGTGAGGTCACCATCTTTAGGTATAGGTGTGCCGGTATCGCTCTCAATCTCTTTGAAAATATTCAATAGCGATGGCGGGAATGTTACTCCTTTATTTACCGAAAAGCATAAACCGTTAGCCTGTCCTTCGCCATGATAAGGGTCTTGTCCCAAAATTACAACTTTAACCTTGTCAAAAGGACAGTGCTCAAAAGCGTTGAAAAGAAGTTTAGCAGGAGGATATATGGGTATGGCACCTCGGTATTCATCCTTTACAAAATTGGTTAGTTTAATGAAATAATCTTTCTGGAACTCCTCTTTGAGAACCTCTTTCCAACCTTGTTCTATTCTTACGTCCATAATTCTGTTGCTTTATAAAAACAGGCAGGATAAGTGGTATATCCCGCCTGTTTCTTATGTTTATGAGATAAATCAATAAGCTCTTGCAAAGAGTACGCGGCGAGCCGAAGGCTTACCAGTTACCATACATGTTCCTGGTGTTTCATCCCATCCGAGAGGGATACAACGTATTGTAGCCTTAGTCTCGTTCTTGATGAGTTCTTCGGTCTCGGGAGTACCATCCCAGTGTGCAAAAATAAAGCCGCCCTTTTCAATTTCAGTCTTGAATTCCTCGTATGTATCCACGCTACGTGTACATTCTTCACGCATAGCAAGTGCCTTGCGATGCAGGTTGCTCTGTATTTCATCAAGCAACTCCTTGACATATGTTGTAATGCCGTCGATAGAACGTGTCTCTTTTTCAAGAGTATCGCGACGCATAACCTCTATTGTTCCGTTTTCAATATCACGGGCACCGAGTACCAGACGTACAGGTACACCCTTCAATTCGTATTCAGCGAACTTGAAGCCTGGACGCTTGTTGTCCGCATCATCGAATTTGACTGAAACACCCATCTTTTTCAATTCGGCAATCATTGGGTCAACCTTTGACTTGATGATGTCAAGCTGCTCTGCATTCTTGTAGATAGGTACTATAACAACTTGTATTGGTGCCAACGCCGGTGGCAATACAAGACCATTATCGTCGGAGTGAGTCATGATAAGAGCACCCATTAGACGTGTAGAAACACCCCATGATGTTGCCCAAACATATTCAAGGTTGTTGTTCTTGTCAACAAACTGTACGTTGAATGCCTTTGCAAAGTTCTGTCCAAGGAAGTGTGATGTACCGCACTGCAAAGCCTTGCCGTCTTGCATCATACCCTCGATTGTGTATGTGTCAAGAGCACCGGCGAAACGCTCATTAGCCGATTTAACACCCATAACTACAGGTAGAGCCATGTAGTTGTTTGCAAAATCATTATAAACGTGCAACATTGTCTGTGCCTCCTTCTCGGCCTCTTCACGTGTTGCGTGTGCAGTGTGGCCCTCTTGCCACAAGAATTCAGCAGTACGCAAGAAAAGACGTGTACGCATCTCCCAACGCATAACGTTTGCCCACTGGTTTACCATGATAGGAAGGTCGCGGTATGATTGGATCCAGTTCTTGTATGTACTCCAAATAATTGTTTCCGATGTTGGACGAATAATCATTTCCTCTTCTAACTTGGCTGCAGGGTCAACTACAACGCCGCTACCGTCGCTTGCATTCTTTAAACGATAGTGTGTTACAACAGCACACTCCTTTGCGAATCCTTCAACATGCTCAGCTTCGCGGCTAAGGAATGATTTTGGGATAAGTAGTGGGAAATAAGCATTTACGTGTCCTGTCTCTTTGAACATGTCATCGAGTACACGCTGCATCTTTTCCCAGATAGCATAACCGTAGGGTTTGATTACCATACAGCCTCTTACAGGTGATTGCTCAGCGAGGTCAGCCTTCAATACAAGGTCATTGTACCACTGAGAGTAGCTTTCGCTACGTTTGGTTAAATCTTTAAGTTCTGCCATATATTTATAAATTTAATTATTTCGGAATATGTATTTGCAAATCAAATATTTTAAATCAGATGGATATTCATCTTATTGCACTGTTCTCGCATCTCTTCGGGCCATATACTTGATTGTATTTCGCCAATATGTGCCTTTTTGAGTAGAAGCATACAAAGGCGTGACTGGCCTATACCTCCACCAATACACAATGGCAACTCATCGTTAAGCAGGCGACGGTGGAAATAAAGATTCTTTCGTTCTTCTTTGCCCGACTTTTTCAACTGGTGCAATAGTGCCTCCTTATCTACGCGAATACCCATAGATGAGAGTTCTACAGCCTTGCCAAGAACATCGCTCCAAATCATTAAGTCACCGTTCAGGCCAAAGAAAGAGTCTTCGTTGAGAGTGCTGTAATCATCATAGTCAGGAGCACGGTTGTCATGTGGCTTGCCATCCTCCAATTCATTTCCAATACCGATAATAAATACCGCACCATATTTCTTTGTTATAGCCTCCTCGCGTTCCTTTGGTGACAGTTCGGGATATAAGTGTCGTAACTCCTCGCTGTGTATGAATTCAACTTTTTCCGGTAGTGTAGCTTTTAGTTGTGGATAACATTCGCTCAAAGTGAACTCAGTGTGGAGTATCGCTGAATATATGTCATTGACAATAGTGCGTAGGAATTTTGCAGTACGTTCCTCTTTTGATATCACACGCTCCCAGTCCCATTGGTCAACATACAATGAGTGCAGGTTGTCAAGTTCCTCATGTGAACGTATTGCATTCATGTCGGTATATATACCAAAGCCTTGCGGAATGTTATACTCGGCAAGAGTAACTCGTTTCCATTTGGCCAAAGAATGTACAACTTCGGCAATGGCACCGTTCATGTCGTGTATAGGAAAACTTACAGCATTTTCGTAACCGTTGAGGTCGTCATTGAGACCGGTTCCCTTTAATACAAACAGTGGTGCAGTTACGCGACGCAAACGTAGCGTAGATGAGAGGTTTAACTGAAAAGTCTCTTTTATTTGCTTGATAGCAAGTTCTGTTTGCTTTAGGTCAAGCAAAGGTCTATATTCTTGTGGTAAATCGTATAGTTTCATTATTGTTAAATGGTTCCTTTTTATTGGAATAACATTTGGTACGGTCTGTGACACGTACCAGTTTGTCTTTATGACATTATTTTACAAAGATACGAACAAACGAGCGAGAAATATCAAGCTTGCTTGAATATTTTTCAAAGCGAGTGCAGAAAATCTTTGATGTTTAGCTTCAAAGATAGTGCAAAATGCTCTATTATATTATATGTAATCCTATTTTTATTGAGGAAAAATATTTTTTTTGGTAAAATGTAAATGGATTCTTACCAAATAAATATTATCTTCGTGCCCGCTTATGGACTCGTAGCTTAGCTGAATAGAGCGTCAGATTCCGGTTCTGAAGGTCGTGGGTTTGAATCCCACCGAGTTCACGAGAGGCGTGCTTTGTTTAAAAGCACGCCTTTGTTTATAAAAGCATGCCTGAGGGAACGGTGGGATTGGCTACGCCTATCCCACCGTTCAGTTGTGTTTTGTAATTATTTTACCCTAAGTACTCTTATTCCCAAATGGCTTTTCTTGTTTTTTAGGTATTCGTGAAGGCTTGTTGTGTCATCAATTACTTTGCCTGCAGAACTTGAAGCATGTATCATGTGTAGGCTGTCACCATGCCAGGTGGCAAAACCTATATGTGATATATCTAATCCTTCTATGCTTGTGACAATGGCAATGATATCGCCATTTCTTAACTCCTCTTTTTTTAACAGGGATACATTCTCTTTGGGAATATATCTTGTTTTATGGTTGCGGTATGGTTTTTCCAGATCAGCAATCAGCTCTGTTGCTTTAGGGTTCTTCTTTAATGCAGGATATTTGTCGGGGTGTGTACTCATGTAGCTCAGGTTCAGCGTTTGTTGTGCTGTGTGTTGCATGGTGGTAATCTCTTCAATAAGAGCTGTGTTGTCATCAATCCACCAACTTATGTAATGCAGACGGCTTGTATAGCCGTTGCGTATTCCTCCTCGGTAACGTATTTTTTCAAGGTTATGGCAACAGCTCTCAAATGTAGTCGTATTATTCTTGATTGTTTGGTAAATTGATAAAACGGTCTCGACAAATGTTGTGCAATCAAGCTTGGAATGGCTAATGTACAGTTCTTCATTTCTGTTCTCTAAAGTGCCGGCAACATATTTTTCTCCAATGAACTCCATAGCAATGGCATTGACAGCTTCGCCGGTGTTGTCATATTTTGCTGTTGTTTGTTTCTTTATTATCTTCTCAAAGAAACTTTTGTCATCCTCTGCGAAAACAGTCTCTTGTGCAAAGGATTGCATTAGGCAAGCAAATAATATGATTGATATTGAATAAACTCTTTTTATCATAATTGTTTTCAATTATTTATGGCATAATTTATGTAAATATAAGGTAATATTCTGTTTTAATAGTTATCTTAGCCAAAGTTTTTGATGTTCCTATGAAGAGAATTTATACAGTACTTTTTTTGTTGCTTGCAGCGTGTGTGTGTAATGCACAATTTGCAGTTTCGCATATAACTTCAATCAGGTCACCTCAAATGATGCTGAATGATGTGTGGGATGCCCCTGCGGTAATACGTATGGGAAGTGATGATGTCATTACTTTTTCTTTTGACGAGATGTCGCATGTCTATCATCGTTATGTTTGTAAGGTTACACACCGTAATGCCGATTGGGCTCAGTCGGAACTTGGTGAGATTGATTATTTGGATGGTTTCAATGCCTTTCCGGTGGAGTGGAGCGAGAACTCGGAGAATACAACAACTCTTTATACGCATTATGAGTTCACTATACCTAATGAGAACCTTACGTTGAAATGCTCGGGTAACTATCGTGTGGAACTCTATGATGAGGAACTGTCAGATGATGTACCTGTTGCAACATTTGATTTCTCTGTTGTAGAGCCTTTGATGTCAATCAGTGCAGAAGTTAGTGGTGATACCGACCGCTCGTTCAATGAAGGCGAGCAGCAACTCTCATTTACTGTCGATTATTCACGTTGCAATGTGCAATCACCGGCGAGTGAGATTATTCCTGTGGTTTATCAAAACCGTCGTCGCGACAATGTCGCTATTGGTCTTAAACCTACATATATAACCGGTGGCAAACTGGAATATGTGCATAATGAGAATTTAATCTTTCAGGCAGGAAACGAGTATCGTCGTTTTGAACTGACCGACCCAAACTCTCCCGGTATGGGTGTGGATAAGGTTATTTATACCGATACTCTATATAATGCTTTATTATATACCGATATGCCCCGACGCTCTTGCTCAAATGATCGTGATGAGAATGGACGTTATTTTATAAACACTCTTGAAGGATATGGCTCAACGCTTGAGGCTGATTATGTGAATGTTCATTTTACTCTTGACGCTCCTTATCGTACCGGTGGTAATTACTATCTTTTGGGAGATTTGACAAACTCCTGTTTGTCTAATGAGAACAAACTCTTATATGATTATGAAGAGTGTTGTTATTTTACTTCTCGCTTATTGAAGTTGGGAGTCTATAATTATATGTATGTGTGGGTTCCTGACGGTAGCAAGCAGGCTGTTTTTGATGCTGTTGAGGGGAACTTCTATAATGCCGAGAATGAATACCTTATCTATATATATTATAGAGCTTTTGGTGCAAGGTATGATAGACTTTTGGGTGTCGGTGAAATGAAAAGGAAATAAAAACGACTGCGTATCGGGTATTCTAACTTGGCAATACTCGTTGTTGAATATATTTTTTATATAAAGAGGGGTGACATCACGTCACCCCTCTTTATTGCTTTTTTGTGTTAGAGCTTATCTATCAAGTTCTGTACCTTTATCCAGATACCTTTTTTCTCAAAGTGCATTGCTTTTGCTATTCTTTGTAAACATTTCAATGTCTTTCCGTTCTTCTGTAACTTCTTGTTTGCATATCCATAGAAAAGGAATGTGGCTGTAATGCTTATCGCAAGTACTACATATAATTGTATGTCTATTGATGCTCCAAGTTTATATGTAACAAACCATGCAATAACAACCAAGAAGTTCATTGAAAGTATGCTCACTGTTGTACCCAAATGAGAGAATCCTAAGTCTATAAACATGTGGTGTAAGTGAGTCTTGTCGGGATAAAAAGGTGATGTACCTCTTATTATACGTGATGTCATTACTCTCAATGTGTCAAAAATGGGAATAGCCAAAAAAGCTAATGTCATAGGAATCAAACCCATACCCTTTGCGGCAAATATTGCACATTCAGTATCGTCTTTCAAAATGTTTATGACAAACATAGACATCATTGTTCCTATTACAAGTGTACCACCATCGCCAATGAACATCTTTGTCTTGTATCCAAAAACATTGTGCAAGAAGAATGGTACTATAGCACCAGCTGCCGATACGGCAAGTGTTGTCATGACAATATTTCCTGAATTGTAGAATATTATTGCAAACAGAACCGATGCCATGAAGCAGAAGCCAGAGGATAGTCCGTTTACACCGTCAATCAGGTTTATGGCATTTATGATTCCTACGGCTGCAAAAATGGTCAATGGCCATGAAATCCATTCAGGAATGGCGTGAACACCCCATAACCCCCAGAAATTATTTATAGATGCGTCATTGACATACATTAGCCATGCAACAACTAAAATTTCTATTATGAATCTCATTTTGGGTGAAAGGTCTATAACGTCATCCATGGTTCCAATATATAGCATTATCAACATTGCTGTTGTAAGCATGAATGCATTAGGACAATTGAAAATGGCTTGTGAACTGCAAATTCCAATAACAATGCCAAAGAATACGGCCATACCGCCCATTACCGGTACCGGATTGCGTTGCAATTTACGGGCGTCAGGGTTATCGACAAGGTTTTTTAGTATTGCGATTTTAAGTATTTTGGGGTGTATCCATAATGTGCCTAAAAGTGAAAGAACTGCCGGCAACAGGAAATTATGTACCTCAATCATGGCTCTTTATTCAATGTAAAACTTTATAAATCGTATATATTTTTTCTCTAATTGTAGCCAAAACAATATTTTATTGTATGGCTTCGGGCAAATATATAACTTTTGTTTGTGAAAAAAAAATAATAACAATAAAACTTTATGCGGTTTAAATATTGTACTTAATTTTTATTACACTACTTTTGTATTTGATTGGTTTGAATATGGAAATATTCTTTAACCTCTTATTCTCCTTTGTTTGATAATTAAATATAATGTAAATTATGGCTTCAAATCATGTTGTAATAATGGCTGGAGGTGTAGGTAGCCGTTTTTGGCCTATGAGTACATCTGATATGCCCAAACAATTTGTAGATGTGTTGGGCTGTGGAAAGTCTATGTTGCAGTTGACATTTGAACGCTTTAAGGATATTTGTCCCGAAAATAATTTCTGGGTTTTAACCTCGGAGAAATATGTTCCATTGGTTAAAGAGCAGTTACCGATGTTGGCCGATGATCATATTCTTAGAGAACCTTGTCGCCGAAGTACCGCACCATGCATTGCTTATGCCGCATGGAAAATCAAGAAAATTGATCCTAATGCCAATATGGTGGTTGCTCCAAGTGACCACTTTGTTGCCGATGTCGATGAATTCCGTCGTGTCATTAAGTCTTCACTTGAGTTTGTTGCCGACTCCGATGCAATAATGACCATAGGTATAAGACCGACACGCCCCGATACCGGATATGGCTATATTGAGGCTGTACTTGGCAGTGCATCACTCTCTAATAAGGAGGTATTCCGTGTTGATTCATTTAAGGAAAAACCATCATTGGATGTCGCGAGTGTTTATATTACAAAGAAGAATTTCTATTGGAATTCCGGTATATTCATTTGGAATGTCTCTACTATAGTTAATGCGTTCAGGGTTTATCAATCTCCTATAGCATCTGTTTTTGAATCTTTGATGCCCTATTACGGAACACCTGAGGAACAGGAATATGTAAATGAGAGATTCCCCGAATGTAGAAATATTTCTGTTGATTATGCCATTATGGAGCGTGCCGACGAGATATTTGTATTTCCTGCAGAGTTTGGCTGGAGTGATATCGGTACTTGGCATTCATTGGCAAATAATCTTCAAAAGGATATAAATAGTAATGCAGCATTGGGCTCGGATGTGCGTTTTGCTGAATCACATAATTGCTTGGTTGATACCCGCGGTATTAAAAAGGTGGTTGTGATAGGAATGGATAATTGCGTGATTGCCGAAAATAACGGTTCCTTGCTCGTGTGTAAAATAAGTGAAGAAAACCGAATTCAGGATTTCTTGGATTGATAGAATATAATGAATAAAACAAAAAGGATGAAACACAGTTTCATCCTTTTTGTTTGACTTGTTCTATAAATTCTTCAACAGCGATGTTTGCATTGTATGGTAAATCAAAAAGCTCAAAAACAAGATATGATTTACCCGCTAATGCATTTGTTATAGCAGTTTGGGCTTCAGTTTGTTCATCTGTTTTCCATAGGATATAGGCCAAATAAGCATCAACATCTGTCGGGTCGGTAAAGAGTTCCTTTACATAGTTGAAAACACGTTTGGCAAGAATGAGATGCCCATATTTTACTAAATGTATTCCTAACTGATAAATTTCTTCAGCTTCGTTCCAGCCGGCCAATTCATACTTGTTAAGTTCTTCAAATGTTGACCAATCCTTATTCTTCAATTCATAAAGGTGACTGTCGTGGAATATGAATTGTCTATAATCCTTGTTGGATTTCATCAGTAAGGCCATTGACAGGGCATCTTCGGCCAAAGTCGTTTCGCCCATCTCGTCCAAGAGCATAGCTTTGTTTACTCTTGCAACCATAGTTTCGCCACTTCCTTCTTGCGACAATTTTATTATGTTGACAAAGATTTTCAATGCACCCTCTTTGTCTCCTTCTTTGTATAGTGCTAGGGCATAATAAAAGAGTGCATCCAAGGGGCTGTTCTGCTTTTGGGCTTGTTCTTTAAAGATTGACTTGGCACGCTTATAGTCACGCATGCGGTAGTAACATAGTGCTTGCATGAACATTGCGTAGTCAATATCAGGGTTTATGTCCGTTTCGTATTCAAAACATTCCAATGCTTTGCCATATTTGTTCGTCATGTAGTAAATGTGGCCTAACTGTTCCCAATAAGAGATGTTGTAAGGCTCGTCATCGAGTAACTTGTTGTAAATTTCGACAGCACTCTGTATCTCCTGTAATTCAACAAGGCTTTCGGCTCTTACCTCAATAATGCTCTTGATGTGTGGTGCTTTTTTTAGAATCTTATCGCAAAGCATCAGTACTTCCTGTGCTAATCCGCAGTCAAGCAGTATTTCAAGGGCATAATAGGTGTATTCGTCGTCGGCATTTAGGTTTTTAAGTAATCCGGTTATGATTTCTTGTGCCTTCTGTGTCTCTTTTAGCATTACATGGGTTTCAGCTTTGAGCAGAGCCAGTTCTTCATCAAATATATCTATGTTGTCAAATAATTTGATTGCTTTCGTAGCTTCTCCTTTGAACAGCAGGATCCTGATTTCCATTCTTGTACACTCGTCGGTGTTTGGATAGAGTCTCTTTGCAAAGGTAAAGGCATTTAATGCTATTTCAAACTTGTTGTTTGCTAATCCGTATGATAACAGGTCGGCAAGTTCCTCGACGTTGAAATATGGTATGGTGTTAAGCTTTACAGCCTGTTCATACTTCTTTAGTGTATCGAGGAACTCTTTTGAATTATAATATTCTCTATCGAAATTCATTGCCTGTCTGTAGTAGTGTTGGATTATTTGCCTTTTATCTTATTCCAAGTGTCTTTGAGTGATACGGTGCGGTTGAAAATAAGATTATCCGGTGTTGAGTCGGGGTCAACATTGAAATATCCTATTCTCTGGAACTGCAGGTAATCAAGCGGCTTGCATGAGGTGAGGTATTTCTCTACGTAGCAGTTCTTCAAAACTTTAAGTGAATCGGGATTTATCATCTCCTTCATTGCTGTGAGTGCATCACAGTTCTTGGCTTCGCGTATTGCAGCCATTTCGTCGCGTGGGTTCTCGGCACTCCACAAGCGGTCGTAGAGGCGTACTTCTGCTTTTTGGCAATGGTCGCAACTAACCCAATGGATTGTGCTCTTGACCTTGCGGTTTGCTTCAGCTTCTCCTGTTTTGGTTTCAGGGATGTACTCACATAGAACCTCGGTGACATTGCCATTCTCGTCCTTGTTGCAGCCTGTGCAAAGAACAATATATGCATTCTTCAGGCGTACTTCGCGTCCTGGAGTCAGGCGGAAATAGTTCTTGGGGGCATCTTCCATGAAGTCGTCACGCTCAATCCATAGTTCGCGGCTGAACTCTATGGTGTGTGTGCCATCCTCTGATCTTTCGGGGTTGTTTATGGCTGTCAGCTCCTCAACTTTATCTTCGGGGTAATTTGTAATTACAAGTTTTACTGGGTTGATAACTGCAGAAACACGTGTAGCACGGCTGTTAAGATCCTCTCGTACTGCACTTTCAAGCAATGCGAAATCATTGAGAGCATCGTATGTGGTATAACCGATTTTATCAACGAAGTTTCTGATAGATTCGGGTGAGTAGCCACGACGACGGAAACCGCATAGTGTTGGCATACGTGGGTCGTCCCATCCGTTTACCAATCCCTCTTTTACAAGTATCAGCAGGTTGCGTTTGCTCATCAATGTGTAGTTGAGGTTGAGCTTGTTGAACTCATACTGGCGTGGGCGGTTATCGTCAAGGTCCTTTTCGTTTTTAACCCAATCAACGAAAAGGTCATAAAGCGGACGGTGAGGAACAAACTCCAGTGTACATAATGAGTGTGTTACTCCCTCGAAATAGTCGCTCTGTCCATGTGCGAAGTCGTACATTGGATATGCTTTCCACTTTTCGCCGGTACGGTGGTGTGCCGCCTTTACAACGCGGTAGATGATTGGGTCGCGGAAGTGCATGTTGGGGCTTGCCATGTCAATTTTTGCACGCAGAACCATACGGCCTTCCTCAATCTCTCCGGTGTTCATCTTTTGAAACAGTTCAAGGCTCTCTTCAATGGGACGGTCACGATAAGGACTGTTTACACCGGGCTGTGTTGGTGTTCCTTTCTGCTCAGCAATCTGTTCTGCAGTTTGCTCGTCTATGTATGCTTTGCCTTCTTTTATGAGGTTTATGGCAAAATCCCAAAGCTGGTCAAAATAATCCGAAGCATAATATACATTGGCCCAATCGAATCCTAACCATTTGATATCTTCCATAATGGCATCTACATACTCAACATCTTCCTTAGTTGGGTTTGTGTCGTCAAAACGCAAATTGCAGATACCGTTGTATTTCTGTGCCATACCAAAATCCAGACAGATAGCCTTGGCGTGACCTATGTGAAGATAACCGTTGGGTTCGGGTGGGAAACGTGTCTGTACTTTACCTCCGTTCTTACCCAGCTCAAGGTCATTTACAATAATTTGCTCAATGAAACTGATGCTCTTTTTTTCGCTCTTTTCGGTTTCGTTATTTACACTCATTGTGATATATGTTTTTTAGTTATTCGTATGCATTGGAATGTCTGTACGGCAAATAAGTCTCGTACAACCTACAAAATTAAGTCATTTTTTTCAAAAATGAAACAATAATAGTGTTTAGCTTTCTGTTGGAATGGAATATAGTGTGGAGAAATTACCCTCTTTGCTTTCTGTTGAGCAGAAAATATCCGAGTTTGTAAAGGTTTAGTATTGTCAGTGATGGCGTTTTGCTTGTAAGGTTTTTTACCATAGTGCTACGGAATTGTCTCCAAACAAAAAGATACACTCTTGTCATGTGCCAACGACTAAGCTTGCTTACTGCGGAAAGTAAAGGTGTGGTGCCTATTTCTTTCTCAATTTCACTTAATGTCATAAGTGATTGCTCTACTTTGGAAAGGAATATGGCATTTTTCTCTAATCCGTTGTGTAATAATTTGTTGTTGATGTGTAGTATCTCAATGCCGCGTTTTTCCAATTCTTTGCCAAAGAGTGTGTCCTCGTAGCCATAACGTGTTATTTCCGGCTTAAAGAATATAGAGGTGAACAACTCTTTTTTTATAGCAAAATTAAATGTTGAGAATTCGTTGTATGGCCTTTGATTACGTAGGTCTGCATCTCTGCGTTTGTCAGCATTTTTCTCATATCTGTAACGCAGGGAACACTCTTTGTTGGTTAATGTGTCGGCATGGTATAGTCCTCCGCATACAACATCATAATCTTTCAGTGCTTTTATGTAACATTCAAGAAAATCATCTTTCTCAACAATTGCATCACTGTCAATGAAAAGTATGTACGGAAACTTGGCTTCAACGGCGAGCAGGTTACGTATGTTGGCACGGCCGATATTGTCGGTTCTTATGATTCTGCGACAATTTGTCAATATGTCTGCATTGATGTTCTTTTCGAGAAAATCATGGCGTGTACCATCTTCGCCTACGATAATTTCGTAGTCGTATTCCATCTTTTCTCCTTGCTCATGCAATTGTTCAATGAGTTGATGGCAGTCGTAATCTTTTGTCGGAATCAGGATAGATAACATAACATTGCAAAAATATCAAAAAAGTTGTAATGTGTGTATATAATCGTTGTTTTTGTTTTCAAAAATAGAAATGATTCATGTTATTTCGATTTCTGAATATATTTTCGTATCTTCGCACTCTATAATACAGAATAATAGTTTTAATTAAATATAATTTTTATGAAAAGTGACATTCAGATTGCTCATGAGACTAAACTTGAGCGAATAGAGAACGTAGCTGCACAGATTGGTATTGATGCAAACGATCTTGAACATTATGGCAAGTATATTGCAAAACTTCCTTTGAATCTTATCGGAAAACAGAAAGGTAAACTAATTCTTGTTACTGCAATTACTGCAACAAAGGCGGGAATTGGTAAGACAACTGTTTCTATCGGTTTGGCTCTTGGCTTGAACAAGATTGGCAAGAAAGCTGTTGTGGCTTTGCGTGAACCATCTCTCGGTCCTTGTTTCGGTATGAAAGGTGGTGCTGCTGGTGGTGGCTATGCTCAGGTGTTGCCAATGGAGAAAATCAATCTTCACTTTACCGGTGACTTCCACGCAATTACTTCGGCTCACAATATGATTTCAGCTTTGCTTGACAACTATTTGTATCAGCATGCTAAGGATGGCTTTGGTTTGAAAGAGATTCTGTGGCGTCGTGTACTTGATGTCAATGACCGTTCTTTGCGTTCAATCATTACCGGTGTTGGTCCTGCAACAAATGGTATAGTAGAGCAGGCCGGTTTTGATATCACTCCGGCATCGGAACTTATGGCAATCCTTTGTCTTGCAAGCGATGAAGAGGATTTGCGTCGTCGCATTGAGAATATCATGCTTGGTTACACCTATTCTGGTGAGCCTTTCACAGTGAAAGATCTTGGTGTTGCAGGTGCTATTATGGTGTTGCTTAAAGATGCAATACAGCCTAACCTTGTACAGACAACAGAGAATACTCCTGCAATTATTCATGGTGGTCCTTTTGCAAACATTGCTCATGGCTGTAATTCACAGTTGGCTACAAAAATGGCTCTAGCACACAGTGAATATACTATAACAGAGGCCGGCTTCGGTGCCGATCTTGGTGCTGAGAAATTCTATAATATCCTCTGTCGTAAGAGTGGCCTGCAGCCTGATGCTACAGTTATTGTGGCTACAGCTCAGGGCTTGAAGATGCATGGTGGTGTTGAGCTCGATAAAATTAAAGAACCCGATATGGAAGGTTTGCGTAATGGTCTTGCTAACCTTGACCGTCACATTGCAAACTTGCAGTCTTTCGGTCAGTCGGTTGTTGTTGTATTCAACCGTTTTGCTACCGATACAGATGAGGAAATGGCTCTTTTGCGTGCACACTGCGAGGAGGAACTTGGCTTGCCATTCGTAATAAACAATGCCTTTGCTCAGGGTGGTGAAGGTGCTGTTGAAATGGCTCAGATTGTTGTTGATACAATTGAGAATAATCCTTCAAAGAAATTGCAGTTTACATATGAGGACGGTGATAGCATTAAGGAGAAAATTGAGAAGGTTGCAAAGAAAATCTACGGTGCAGCGTCTGTTACATTTGCGAAGCCTGCTCTTGACCGTATTAAACTTGCCGAAAAATATGGTCTTGCATCATTCCCTGTATGTATTGCAAAGACTCAGTTCTCTTTCAGTGCCGATGCAACAAAGTATGGCGTAGCAAAGGATTTCAACTTGCAGATACGCGATGTAGTGCTTAATGCCGGTGCTGAGATGATTGTTGCCATTGCAGGTGATATCATTCGTATGCCGGGATTGCCAAAAGATCCTCAGGCAAATCACATTGATTTTGTTGATGGCGAAATCGTTGGCTTGAGCTAAAAAAACAATATTTTATACAGCGAGGGTGTGCATTTCGCACCCTCGTATGATTTCTATTTGGTACTATGGCACAACCTTTGGCAGAACGTCTGCGTCCAACATCTTTTGACGGCTATGTGGGACAGAAGCACCTCGTTGGCGAGGGGGCTGTACTGCGTCGTATGATAGATTCCGGGCGTATCTTGTCTTT
Organism: Bacteroidaceae bacterium; assembly: GCA_017647975.1. Classification (GTDB taxonomy): domain Bacteria; phylum Bacteroidota; class Bacteroidia; order Bacteroidales; family Bacteroidaceae; genus HGM04593. Next base: position 25,476 of record JAGCJL010000042.1, read on the forward strand.
TATAATGTGGGGCCCTCCCGGAACGGGAAAAACAACGATAGCACGCATTATAGCTCATCAGTTGAACCGCCCGTTCTACACATTGAACGCGGTATCTTCGGGTGTGAAAGAGGTTCGTGAGGTTATTGAAAAGGCCAAAAACTCTCCGCTCTTCTCGCGTGGAGGTGCAATACTTTTCATTGATGAGATACACCGCTTCAACAAATCACAGCAGGATTCTTTGCTTAGTGCTGTGGAGACCGGTACGGTGACGCTGATTGGTGCAACAACCGAGAATCCATCGTTTGAAGTAATAAGGCCGTTGCTCTCACGTTGTCAGCTTTATGTTCTAAAATCGCTTGAAAAAGAGGACTTGTTGTCTCTTCTTAATCACGCAATAACAACTGATGAGGCCTTGAAAAGCAGGGGCGTGCAGCTGCTTGAAACTGATGCAATGTTGCGTTATAGTGGTGGTGATGCCCGCAAACTGCTTAATATTCTTGAACTCGTTGTTGAAAGTGATACAGAAACTCCGGTTGTCATTACTGATGAAAAAGTAATAAATTCATTGCAGCAGAATCCTGCTGCGTATGACAAGGATGGTGAGATGCATTATGATATTGTTTCGGCCTTTATAAAATCTATACGCGGTAGTGATCCCGATGCAGCTCTCTATTGGCTTGCCCGTATGATAGAGGGAGGTGAGGACCCGGCGTTTATTGCGAGACGTCTTATTATTTCAGCAACAGAAGATGTGGGCCTTGCAAATCCAAATGCACTTTTGCTTGCTAATGCGGCGTTTGATGCAGTGACGAAAATAGGCTGGCCCGAAGGCCGTATTCCGCTTGCACAGGCAACCGTGTATCTTGCTACATCACCAAAGAGCAATTCTGCCTATATGGGTATAAATAAAGCATTGCAGACAGTGCGTGAAACGGGTAATTTACCAGTTCCATTGCATCTGCGTAATGCTCCCACAAAACTTATGGCCGATTTGGGCTACTCCGACGGGTATAAATATTCCCACGACTTTCCAGGACATTTCGTCAAGCAACAGTTCTTGCCCGATGAGGGATGCGACTTCTCTTTCTGGATACCGCAAGACAACCCAGTTGAGGCTAAGAGCAAGAGTTGGATGCAACAGTGTTGGGGCGATGATAAACCATATACAAAATAAGAGAACTGAATTTCAGTTCTCTTATTTTGTATAATCTCTTTGTCAAGAATGACAAGTCTTGATTATTCCAATACTATCAATGCTGCACCGTCGGCTACGGTGTCGCCCTTAGCTACCTGAATTGCTACAACTTTTCCGTCGCGGTCGGCATTGATGTTGTTTTCCATCTTCATGGCCTCAAGTACAACTACTGTATCGCCTTTCTTTACAATGTCACCGACATTTACCTTTACATCAATGATAACACCGGGTAGTGGAGTCTTGATGGCATTGCCTTTGACAGCTGCGGGTGCAACTGAAGGTGCAGAAGGTGCAGAGGCTGGTGTTGCTGCAGGTTTGGCTGTGACGGGTTGAATTTTTACAACAGGCTTTTCCCATTCTACTTTATATTCTTCGCCATTTACAGTCACATTTGCTGTAGTGTCGTTTACTTCATTTATGCATACGGCATATTCATTGCCGTTGATTTTATATTTGTACTCTTTCATGGTATTATCTGTTTAGGTTATTCCAATTCTTGTTTACATAACTTATTGTCAACACGCCACTCTCGTTGTCGTGGACATTATTGCCAAAGTGGCTCTCCAAGGCCATTGATATTGCCGCAACAACGGCACCGTCAATCTTTTTCTCTTCCATAATATAATATGTTTATAGTGGAATGTTACCATGTTTTTTCTTGGGCAGTTCCTGACGCTTGCTCTCAAGTTGTGCAAGGGCACGTATTACGCGGAAACGTGTGTTGCGCGGTTCGATAACATCGTCGATGTAACCATACTTCGCAGCCTGATAAGGGTTGGCAAAGAGACGGTTGTATTCGGCCTCTTTCTCGGCAATGAAGGCTTTGGGATCCTCGGCCTCTTTTGCCTCTTTTGCATAGAGGACTTCTGCGGCTCCGGCCGCACCCATAACTGCAATCTCAGCACTTGGCCATGCGTAGTTGAGGTCGGCACGTAACTGCTTGCACGCCATTACAATGTGTGAACCACCGTAAGACTTGCGTAGTGTAACGGTTACCTTAGGCACTGTTGCTTCACCAAATGCATAGAGCAACTTGGCTCCATGAAGAATTACCGCATTGTATTCCTGGGCTGTTCCGGGAAGGAAACCGGGGACATCAACAAGTGTTACAAGTGGTATGTTGAACGCGTCACAGAATCGTACAAAGCGTGCTCCCTTGCGTGAAGAGTTACAGTCAAGAACACCGGCGTATTTGCATGGCTGGTTTGCAACGATGCCGACAGATTTTCCGTTCATACGAGCAAAACCAACAATTAAGTTCTGTGCATAGTCACGGTGTACCTCAAGGAATTCTCCATTATCGACAATCTCAGCAATGACTCTGTACATGTCGTATGCTTGGTTGGGATTGTCGGGGATTATGGTATTCAGAATGTCGCTTGTACGGTTTATTGGGTCGGTACAAGGTATAGCCGGAACGCTTTCCATATTGTTCTGTGGAATGTAGCTCATCAGTTTGCGTATGAGCATAAGTCCATCTTCTTCGGTTTTTGCAGTAAAGTGTGTCACACCTGATTTGTTTGCATGTATGCTTGCACCCCCGAGTTCTTCCTGTGTTACAACTTCGCCAAGAACGGTTTTTACCACCTTAGGTCCGGTAAGGAACATGTATGCTGTACCCTCCATCATTATGGTAAAGTCTGTCAAAGCTGGTGAATATACAGCACCGCCGGCACATGGGCCAAAGATACCTGATATCTGCGGTATCACACCCGATGCCATGATGTTGCGTTGGAATATTTCGGCATAACCGGCAAGGGCATTGATACCCTCTTGTATGCGTGCACCGCCACTGTCGTTGATGCCTATTACAGGTGCACCAACTTTCATAGCCATATCCATGACCTTGCATATCTTTTGTGCCATGGTCTCGGACAAAGAACCTCCGGTAACGGTAAAGTCTTGTGCAAAGATATAAACCAAACGGCCTTCTATTGTTCCACAGCCAACTACAACGCCGTCACCAAGGTATTGCTTTTTCTCTTGACCAAAGTTTGTGCAACGGTGTGTCACAAACATATCCATCTCTTCAAAACTGCCTTTGTCGAGCAACATCTCAATTCGCTCGCGTGCGGTATATTTGCCACGTTCGTGCTGTTTCTCTATGGCCTTTTCTCCACCGCCCAAACGTGCTTTTGCACGCAAGGCAACCAGCTCTTTGATCTTTTCAAATTGCTTGCTCATAATATCTGTTTTTTATGATTCTCTTTTTAACGAATTACTCCTCGCAAAGTTCTGTAAGAACTCCTTTTGTTGATTTAGGGTGCAGGAATGCTATCTGCAAACTCTCGGCACCGGCACGTGGAGCCTTGTCAATGGTGCGTATATCTTTGCTTTCGCACTCGGCAAGAGCTTTGGCTACACCGTCCTCAACCTTGTAGGCAATGTGATGTATTCCCTCGCCTCTGTTCTCAATGAATTTGGCAATGGTGCTTTCGGGTGAAGTGGCTTCAAGCAGTTCAATCTTTGTTTCTCCCACTTTGAGGAACGCAGTGCGTACCTTTTGGTCTTCTACCGTTTCAATGTTGTAACACTCAAAGCCTAAAACCTGTTCGTAATAGGGTAGTGACTCTTCGATGCTCTTTACAGCAATACCCAAGTGCTCTATTTTTGAAATCTTCATAATACAAATTTTATATAAAAATTCAATTACTCCAAATGCGAAGATAGCGATTTAAAATTTAAACGCAACAAATTATGCTTGTTTTTTAATTGTTGTATGGATATTACTTTAGTGAATGTTCTTTTATCCATTCTGTAATAGCTGCCGAAGCATCTCCTTTTTCAAAAAGACCAATATTCTCGTCAAGGAATTTTTGTAGTTTGGCTTTGTATTCTTCGTTGTCGAAAGTGGCTATGATTTCAATGAGTTCCTCTTGTGTACGTGCTACAGGATAGGGTAGTTCATCGAATTTAAAATAATATCCTCTGTCATATTTTTCTATATCTGTCGCATACAGGATACATGGTCGTCCTTGCATCGTAAAATCAAACATAGAACTTGAATAGTCAGTAATGAGCATGTCGCTTATACATAACAGTTCCTGCATGTCGTGATACATTGTAGCATCAATAATATTGTTATTGTTTATTAGCGGCGATGTATCAACTTTATTTATAAGATTGGGGTGCAGTCTTATAAAAACAGTGATATTCTCATTCTTGAACAAATTTCTTATATGGGGCAAAACTTTATTCCAATCGATATTGTAGGGTTTGATGCTGCGGTTGCGACGGAATGTCGGTGCATAAAGGACAATACGATTGTCGGCCGGAATCCGGTATTGTTTACATATCTCTTCTCTTAATTGTTTATGCAATTCGGTGTTGAAGAAGATATCATTTCTTGGGATTCCTCGTTCAAGGATATTGCCTGAATACCAGAATTTTTCTTGTAAGAGCGTTGTCTGGTTCTTGCATCCCGAAATCATCAAGTCGCAGATTTTGGAATCTATTTTTGCTTTTACGACATATCCGTATCCAAGTTTTTTTTCGGCATCCTTTTCTATTTTTTTAAGTGCAACGCCACCATGCCATAACATCAGGTATTTTTGTTCAGGGCGTTTATGCCAATATATCCTATAGGGATCAGTTCTTAAGTTTGTGATTAGAAATTCGGCACTGTTTATAAGTTTGAAATATTTCCAAGAACGAAATTTTACATATTCTATTCGTTTATCTAATCTTTTGGCATACTTGTTTGAACGAAAGACCCAGTATATTTTATAGTCATTCTCGTTGTCAAGTATGTATTCACTTAAATATTTAGGATTACAACTGTATTGTTTGAAGTTGTAGGCCCAACATATTATCACGCCTTTTTGTACAGGTACAAAACAACGTATTAGAAAGGAAAGAATATTTCCTGGAATTTTAACAATGCGGTTTAAGAGCCATATTATGGCTTGGATAGTTCTTCTCATTTTGGTCGTTCTGTTGTTTTTACAAATGTAAGAAAAACTTTTTATAAGAAAAATATTATCTTTGTAACAGTTATCTCAGTTTCGATAATATGAAAAACACAGTGTTGATTTCATTGATTATACCGGTGTATGGTGTTGAGCCATATATTGGTGGATTTGCACGTTCTGCTTTTGGACAGTCTTATTCTCATATTCAATATATATTTGTCAATGACGGAACCAAAGACCGTTCTATGGAAATTGTAAAGGATATTCTTGAAAAAGAGTATCCCAATCGTAAGGAACAGGTGGTTTTTGTAGATAAAGAGAATGCCGGGCTTCCCGCTGCCCGTCGTACCGGTCTTGATTATGTGAAAGGCGATTATGTCTATAATGTCGATTCTGACGATTGGCTCTCGTCCGATACTGTTGCGAAAATTGTTGCAGCAATTAAGGAGACCGAAAGTGAAATAGTCTATTTTAATTATGTCAAGGAGTATGCAAATCGTTCAAAGATAAAACGTGAATATGCATACAGTACGGCAGAGAAAAAGAAATATATACGTGACATGTTTAATCATAAAGCCTATGGCACTTTATGTAATAAATGTATAAAATATTCTTTGTATGCCGGGAATGAACTCTTTTACCCACGTTATGGATATGCCGAAGATTGTTGCATGTCGGTACAGTTGGTAGGGATAGCAAAAAGCATTGCTTATATCAATGAAGATATATATCATTATCGCAAGAGTAATCCTAACGCAATGACGCGGCAAGGTGCGAAGAAACGTAAGAGGGAGTATGCCATGAATTTTCTTGCCCTTTATGAGAAATATCGAGAGGTTCCTGCAGATGAAAATCCGGTAGTAACTATTCTTGACGATATATTGATTCGGGCAGGGTGGTATTCGGTGTGTTATAATTTGGGATTGTTTAAAGAATATTCCTATCTTGCCAAAGCAGTGCGTAAAACAAAATTAAAGATGAATTCTGAAGTTCCTGTATTGTTTCAGTTGCTTCTCAAATTTATTACACTGTTTAAATAACCGTTCCCTCAATTATATATTATAATTCAAATTTTGATTTTTGAGGTAATATGCATTCAAAAGTCTCTATTAAGGCTTTTTGTGTGCTGCAAAACTTTTCCTCACTCATTTGTACGTCGTTTATGCAAATTAGTTGATGGGTTGGCTGTTCAAGAAATTTTTGAAGTTTCTTTGCCGAAACAATGCCTAACGAGAAGTGCTTTTTTGATAAACGGTGGTTTTTAAGTATTCCTTTTAAATACATGTAGTCAAGAAAGAGATATTGATTAAGGTTATTGCTCTCTCTTGTTGTTGTCAATGAGGCGAGAATCTCTTTTTTCACTTTTTTATAAACTTCTTCACAAACGCTTTTAAGCATAGGGGTACATACGTGTTGAGGACGTAGGAAACATAACGACGGTTTCAGGTTTAATGCTTTACGTGCAACGCTGTTTGAGTTACGGCAAATATGTTTATACATGTCAAATGCAAACAGGTGTTTGCTCATGCCAAGAAGTGCGTATCCTTCCTTGAAGAAATCGGTTGGTTTGCAAGGCAGCAACGGGAATATATCATCATTGAAATAGAGATACTCCTCGTCAAGTCCCTTTATGCGATGCAGGTGCATTTCTATGGGGTTGCAGTTGAATGTGGGCAAAAATTCGGAAGGGATAATATCGTTATGTAAGACAATGTTTACATTCTTGCGGTTTACCCACTCTGGAACTTGGCTCTCTTGTGCCACGACAAGATGTACCTTGCGTATAAATGGCATGTTGGTCTCGATGCCACGCATCAGGTATTTTAGTGTACCCCAATCGCGGAAACGTTTTTCTAGTATAGGTGTGTTTGTGGTTTTTTCGTAACTCTTTTGCCATTCGGGATCAAGCCCGTTTACGTATGTTATAACAATGTCCATGTTTGTTCCCCTTGTTTTTGTGTTTAACCGGCAAGTGTGCTTTTGCCAAAACGTTTAGCTTGTCTTTCAGGTGTATGTGCCCAACGGCGATGTGACCAAAGCCATAATTCAGGGCACTCTTTAATCATGCTTTCCAATTTGTCAATGTAGCGTTGGGTTATTACGTGTGGTGCAACCTCTTCCTTGCCGTCATAAATTTCATCAAAGCGTATTGTATAACGTCCTGGAGCAAGGCGTTTTGAATAGGCAAAATATACAGGTAAATGGAATTTCAAGGCAAGTGCTTCGCCACCATCATGGAATATGGTGTTCTGGTTCAAGAATTTAAACCAATGGCTGTCGGGACGTAAATTAGGACTTTGGTCAGCAACCAATCCAATAACAGTTCCATATCCGTTTTTACGGTTACGCAGAAAATGCAATATTGTCTGCTTCATGGGGACTTGTAATAACTTGTCCGACACATTACGCAAACGTTGATAGAATATTTCAAAAATCTCGCTACTCATAGGATGATATACTCCCATAAGTTTGGAGCCTTCTAACTGACGGCTCCATAAAAGCATATATTCCCAACAACCGTAATGTGCACCCATTGCAATCCAGTCCTGGCCTCCAAGTTTTTCATTCATCTCTTTGCTGTTGCACCAATCGGCAACATAGTCTTTACGTTTTTCGTTGGCTCCAACGAGGTTGAATGTATCTACCACCACTTCGGCAAGAAAAAGATAATAACGTCGTATTATACGGTTAATCTCTTTTGTTGATTTTTCGGGAAATGATTTACTTAGATTCTCTACAATAACCTTTCTTCTGTATCTTGACAAAATCAGTATTGAGGCTATAAAAGGCTTTAGTACATAGTACTTGAAAAATCGTGGAGTGTAACTCAATACAAATGATGCACCCCATATTATTTCCAATAAAATCCTTTTATGCCATTTGAGTTTTGTGTTCATTGAGAAAAGTTCTTTTGCGATATTATAGATGCGAAGTTAATGTTTTTTTATTTAATAAGAGTGAAAAAAAGAATAATTAACCAATATTATTCTCAATTCTTTATATTGCTGTTTTTTAGTTTTATCCGTTTTCGCATCCATGCAATGATTCTTGCTTGTGTCTTTTCGTCTGCTTGATCAAGAGAGTTTATGCATCCAAACTTGAATGTTGGTCGGCTGTCAAAGAGACGCAACTTCTTTTCGGCATATTTGCCGCTTTTCTTGGGTTTAAGATAGAGTAGATTATCGTACGCCTTCCTTAGTATGCAGTAGCCGTTGTCGTATAATTGCAGATATTGTATTTCTTGTGTGTTGAATTGTTTGTGATTCCTGAAGCGATATGAAATGTTTATATTGAGTAGTTCGGGATATGTCGCGAAGAACCTCTCGTAAACGCTTTTTAGCAAAGCTCTTGGTGTGTGGTATATTTTTATGAAGAACCACCTCTTACCCAATAATGATGCCGCATTGATCATGGTTTCTTTGAAGGTTACTTTTTTCTCGCCGTTCCGTCGGCGTTTAATTATTCTTGTTATTTTTACAAGCAGTGTGCTGTATCTTTTACCATAACATACCACCTTGCCGTCTCCGGTGAAAAAATCCTCGGGGAAAGTCGGGGCTGTAAGTATAAAATCATCATTGAACTCAATGTAATGTTCGCTGAGCCCGGGAATACGCCAAGTCATGCTTTCTATTGATATAGAGTTGAATGTTGGCAGGTATTCTTCATACCCTCTGAAAATGACTTTGTGGTCAATAATCTCCATGGGGATATAACCGTTGGGGAAATTCTCCTTCATAAAACTCTCAAGATTGGGATTCTGGTTGTCTGTAACAATGAATATCCTATGTATCCATGGAGCGAATCTGTTGAGTGAAGCAACGCAATAGAATATTTCTCCCACGCTGGCGTATCTTGTGCCGGCAGCCACGTCTTCGGCTTTTAGTATGGTCTCGTTGCCATATTTCATTCGTTTGGCTTTGTGCTCTTTATCATCGCCGTTAACCCATGTAATTACAGCATCGACAGGTTGCTTTATGTTGTTCATTTGGTGATTTAAAGTTCGTAGATTGATTTGTTGGGGAAACGTGTCTCAAATGCATTTATAATAGCTGAATGTAGTTTCTTGTAACGTTTTTCGCTCAAATGCACATCGTTTATGCAAACCATTTTGCGTGTGGGGCGTGTAATGAAGCGAACGATTTTCTCTACCGGTGTAATAGCTAACGAAAAATGTTTTTTCTCAATCTTTTCGTTTATGATTCTGTCATTAAGAAACATGTAGTCAAGGAACAGATACTGTGTGTAGTTTTCGCCGGTACGTGTTCGCGATATTGAACGGAATATGTCGTTTTTGACTTTGTCGTATATCTCTTTACATGAACTCCGTAACATTGGCGAGCATATATGTTGTGGACGTATGAAAGGTGTTGTCTCTTTCTTTCCCAAAGCCTTGCATGCAAGATTGTGGGAGTTGCGACATATTTTTTTGAACATGTTAAAGGCGAACCAATGTTTGGTAAACTTTATAACAGCTTTTCCATCTCTAAAGAAATCTTCGGCTTTGCCAAGTGTTACAGGAAACATGTCGTCGTTGAAATAGAGAAACTCTTCGTCAAGCCCTTTTATACGATGTAAGTGCAGTTCGATTGTGTTGCTGTTAAATGTTGGCAGGAATGCGTGCGGTACAATATCTCGGTGCAATACAATGTTGACTTTTTTCCGGTTTATCCATTTGGGAATTTGGCTCTCTTGTGATACCACAAGGTGTACTTTACGTACGAACGGTAAATTTGTTTCAATTCCACGCATCAAGAATTTAAGTGTACCCCAATCGCGGAAACGTTTTTCAATGATTGGTGTTTTTGTGTGCGTTTCGTAACTCTTCTGCCATTCGGGGTCAAACCCGTTGACAAATGTAATGACTATATCCATTCTTATATGTTTTCTACTTTACAGACATGTGCTTATGTAGCGTAACAATCTGATTTGTCATAATGTTTCGGCATTTGTTTTTCGTTTAACAAATATTAACAAAAATGGGGGGGTAAAAATGGGGTTATTTAGATGCAAAATATTTTAATATTAGTAATATTAGCATTATTTTTGCAATCAGTGATATTGTATTTACTTTAAACTACTTGATATGATAAGAAAAATCTTTTCGGCAACTATTGTTGCATTGATGGTGCTTTTGCCATCTGTGTTGCAGGCTAAAGTGGAACATCTTCTGCCACGTCCTCAACAGGTAACGGTAAATAGCGGTGAGGCTTTTGCTCTTGATCGTGATGTTACAATCAACTATTCCAATGGTGCTGCTAAGTGTGAGCTTCTTGAGGATTTCTTTACTTCTAATGGCTGTGAAATCACAACCGGTGGTGCAGCAGTGAATGTCTCTTTGGTGGCAAGCATTGAGGGTGCATACGACTATAAACTTTATGGTTATGAGAACGAGGCTTATACCTTAGAAATTACCGCCAAAGAGATTAACATCACTGCGGTAACCGCAACAGGTATCATCCGTGCGGCACAGACATTGACACAGCTTGCCGAGGGCTATGAAGGTACGGCAGCCCTTGAGGCTTTGACCATGAAGGACTGGCCCGCGTTCAAGCTGCGTGGTTACATGCACGATGTAGGCCGTTCGTTCATCAGCATTGACGAACTGGTGAAGCAGGTAGAACTCTTCTCACGTTTCAAGGTAAATACATTCCACTGGCACATGACCGAGAACCAGGCATGGCGTTTTGAGGTAGAGGCCTATTCCAAACTTACTTCTGCTGAATCAATGACACGTTTCCCTGGTCAGTACTATACTCAGGAGGATTGCAAGCGTCTTATGGCAGTTGCAAAGAAGCATGGTGTAATCGTCATTCCCGAGATTGACATGCCGGGCCATAGCGAGGCGTTTGAGCGTGCAATGGGCTTCAATATGCAGAGCGAAGAGGGTAAGGCGGTTCTCAAAAAAGTGCTTGACGAGGTTGTAGAAGTATTTGCCGACGCTCCTTACATCCACATCGGAGGTGACGAGGTCTCTACTACGGCTGCTTATCTCAATGAGATGATTGCCTATGTGGAGAGCAAGGGAAAGAAGGCTGAACTCTGGAACCCTATCAACGGCATCGGTCAGGATGCTTTGAACCATACTCTTGCACAGATGTGGGGTACACGCGGTTACCTTGCTCCGGGCAAGGCCAATATTGACTGCCGTTACAACTATACCAACCACTTTGATGTCTTTGCCGACCTGGTGGGCATCTACAAGAGCAACATCTATTACGAGCAGAAGGGCAGTGCCACTGTGGCAGGTGCCATTTCGGGCTGCTGGAACGACCGCAAGATGGCCACTGTAGAGGACATCATGGCACAGAACAATGTGTATGCCAATGTGATAGCCACTGCCGAGCGTGCCTGGAAGGGTGGCGGCAAGCGCTATATCGACAACTGCACCAATGGCGGCACCAATGGCCATGGAGGTGTGATGCTGCCAAATTCGGGCGAGGAATATGAGGAGTTCAAGAGCTGGGAGACACGTTTCCTGTTCCACAAGGCAAACTCGCTGAAGGGCGAGCCCATTCCCTATGTGAAGCAGACCAACGTGCGCTGGCGCATTACCGATGCCTTCCCCAACGGAGGAAGCGAGACTGCAGCTTTCGGTCCCGAGGCTGAAGGCAAGACAGCTTCCCTGGAGGTGCTGCCAGAGACATATACACACGAGGGCAAGACCTACTATACAGGCATGGCAACCGGTGCAGGCATTTACCTGAGCCACACCTGGGGCAAGAGCATCATCGATGCATACTACGAAGCTCCGGCATTCAACACCACTGCCTATGCATGGACATATGTGTACTCTCCCGAGGCACAGGAGGTGGGCGCACAGATCGAGTTCCAGAACTACAGCCGTTCGGAGCAGGATGCTGCCGCACCTGCTGGCAAGTGGGACCACTACGGTTCCAAGATATGGGTCAATGGCAAGGAGATTGCCGCTCCCAAGTGGGACAACACTGGAGTGAGCATCAGCAACAAGGAGGTGACACTGAAGAACGAGAACTTCGCTGCACGCAAGCCCATCAAGGTGAGCCTGAAGAAGGGTTGGAACAAGGTGTTCCTGAAGCTGCCCTATTTCAACAAGGGCTACCGCCTGAAGAAGTGGATGTTTACC
>JAGCJL010000043.1 GCA_017647975.1 Bacteroidaceae bacterium
AGGGCATGCGTGAGAACGAGAAGTTCCCTACTCCTATAATCACTCCTACAACAAAGGCTGAGATTGGCGAGCACGATGCTGATATCTCTAAGGAGGAGATTCTTGCACAGGGCCTTGCAACTCCCGAGGAGTATGCATTGCTTGAGAAATATACTCTTGCTCTCTTCCAGCGTGGTACAGAGATTGCTGCCGAGCGTGGCCTTATCCTCGTTGACACAAAGTATGAGTTCGGTAAGCACGACGGCAAGATTTACCTCATGGACGAGATTCACACCCCCGACAGCAGCCGCTATTTCTACGCCGAGGGTTATCAGGAGAAATTCGAGAAGGGTGAGCCTCAGAAGCAGCTTTCAAAGGAGTTCGTACGCGAGTGGCTCATGGACAACGGTTTCCAAGGCAAGGAGGGCCAGCAGGTTCCCGAAATGACCGACGAGATTGTGGAGAGCATCAGCAACCGTTACATTGAACTCTTCGAGAACATCACCGGCGAGAAGTTCGTTAAGGAGGAGTGCGATAACATCAACGCACGTATCGAGGAGAACGTAAAGAACTATCTTGCATAATAGATGGGCTATAAGCACGAGGAGGTAAAACCTTACGACACCGCAGGGGAGAAGCGTGAGCAGATAGAAGAAATGTTCAACAACATTGCCCCGGAATATGATAAATATAACTATGCGGTGTCACTGAGCATAGACAGAATATGGCGTAAACGTGCCATATTCTGTCTTAAAAAGCATAACCCCAAGCAGGTTCTCGACATTGCTACAGGAACTGGCGACCTTGCGATACTTATCAACAAGGTGATTAAGCCCGAGAGCATCATAGGCTGCGATATTTCGGAGGGTATGATGGCGGTGGCACGTCGCAAATGCGAGAAACGCGGGTTTACTAACATAAAGTTCGAGAAGGAGGATTGTACCGCACTATCCTACCCCGACAACTCTTTTGATGCCGTTACTGTGTCGTTCGGAATACGTAATTTCCAACACCTTGAAAAGTCACTGTGCGAGATGTGCCGCGTGTTGCGTCCCAAAGGTCACGTAGTGATTTTAGAGCTTTCTGCACCGCTGAAATTCCCCATGAAGCAGCTTTTTCACATATATGCGAAATATGTGATGCCAGCTGTAGGAAAACTTATCTCAAAGGACAAGAAGGCTTATGAATATCTGCCGGAATCCATTGCGGCGTTTCCGCAAGGCGAGGTGATGAAGGGCGTGCTGGAGAAATGTGGTTTTACCAATGTCGTGGTACGACGCTTCACCTGTGGCCTATGTACTTTTTATATTGCTGAGAAATGAGAAAATTTGGAATAATCGGTTATCCTTTGGCACAGTCGGCTTCGCCGGCGTTTTTTAATGCAAAATTTGCCACAGAAGGGATTGACGCCGAATATATACCGTTTGAAATTGAGAGCATTGACGAGCTGCCACGTATCATTGAGGAGAACCCCGAGCTGTGCGGCTTCAACGTTACAATTCCCTACAAGCAGCAAGTGATGAAATACCTTTCCGGGATAAGCGACGAGGCAAGCAGGATTAACGCGGTGAACGTGGTAAAGGTGACACGCGATGAGAACGGTAAGGCGTTGCTTTACGGCTTTAACAGCGATGTCATTGGTTTTTCACGCTCGATAGAGCCGCTTGTTGGAGATGCAAAGAAAGCCCTTGTTCTGGGTACCGGCGGTGCATCAAAGGCCATTGCCTACGCACTTAGGTCGTTGGGCATAGAGCCGCAGTTCGTCTCACGTAAAGCAAGCGACAATGCCATTGCGTATGGCGACATCAGCGACGAGATAATGGCAAGCCACACGGTTATAGTGAACTGCACCCCGCTCGGCATGGTAGGCCACGGCGTTGACAAATGCCCCGAAATACCATACGATATGCTTGGTGAAAAGCATCTGCTGTACGACATTGTGTATAACCCCGAAAACACCCTCTTCCTGCAAAAAGGAGCATCGCAAGGAGCAAAGACCAAGAGCGGCTACGAGATGTGGTATCTGCAGGCTCTTGCATCGTGGGAGATATGGAATAAATAAGGAGAAGAGCAAGAAGTGTATTCCAGAATTAGGCTTACACTCAATATCTTCATTTACATTTATAAACGAAAAACGGTTGCCCATGGCAACCGTTTTTCGTAATAGAATAATTATTCAGTATAGATTATATCAAAATCGGGATGAACATTAAAAAATGCACTTTCATCAACCTTTACACTCTTATGAATATAAGCTTTCTTTAGATTAGGACAATTCTCAAACGCCCATGCCGCTACATTCTCTGTACCTTCAACTATATAAACCACCTCTACTCCATTATGATTATAAACTGTATTCTTTCCTATTTCTTTAACAGGAAGTAATTCAATGGATTTCATTGCAGCAGGAATTAACTTTGGAGTATTGTTTTCTTTCTCGTAAATAATTCCCGCGTGACTACGTAAGGTTGTATGTTCCGGATCAACATGTATGTATTCAACATTCATGCCATGTTTATTAAGACCTATTCTTTCAATTCCGAATGTCTCTATATTCTTACCAATAAACAGTTCGCGTACATTATCCGGAAGATCTGTTGTTGGACTGAAAGATGAAACCTGATATCCGCCAACACTGAACGGAGTTGCAAAATATCGAGAGTTTGTCTTTACCGAACAGATGTTCAAACGTGCTTCATTGAAGTCAAACTGACAATCATCCTGTTCAAAAAGAAGGAGATCAAATGACACCGGAATCAAGTGGGTATAATCTGATAATTCAGACATTTTAAAGATTCCACCGTTGGTTGGGTCACTGACATACCATGTTTCATCACAGTTTACATAATTCCATGCATGTCCACCAAAAACGCCATAACCATTCAGGTAACCATTTGTGACAAGTACAGGTACATTCTGAGTGTGGAGCATTACGAAAAGTAGGTTTGCATAGCCTTGACATACTGCTATTTTCTTAGTAAAAACAGGATAAGGGTCATTATTTACAACTTTACCGTCGGAATATTCTGTTCCATATTTTACATTACCAGATATCCAAATGAAACATTTATCATGAATTTCTTTTTGAGTAGTGCATCCCGCAACAAGCTTATCGGTAAACGTCTTTATTTCCTGATACTCTACCGGTGTTATCACAATCTTACCCATAGTATCAGTACATTCCACACCTGCTGCATTCAAAAGTTTTGCTGCAGTCTCCTGATTATTATAGGGATTTAACCTTTCTGCACCGTCTGGCTGAGGAAAAGATGGAACAACATCCTCACCGGCTTCAACTTCATTAAATGTTATGCTTTTTATATCATTTACAGAAAATGTTACAACTTCACCGTCGGAAAATGTTATATACATTACATCTTTTTTCTCCTGGGCTTGTACAAAAACTGCAAGCAGCAATAAAATCAAAAGGTTTGATATTCGTTTCATGGTTTTACAAATTTTATGGTTGTGTTATTATAATTCAATAAATAAATTCCCTTAGGCAAAGATGTCAAGGATAGTGTTGCCACACCATTCTCGTCTGCAGTTGTGGCCATAGCAACACGTCCATCAGTTGTGAGCAAAAGCACATTACAACCTTGTTTCATATTTTCTACACACACAAATTCCCCACTTATTTCAACTATACCGTCCTCGGCAACTTCACTGATAGAAGTTGCCGGTTCTGTTGTAAACTTGATATCACGCACTTGAGAACGTTTAAGTTTGGCTTTAGATATTGATGATACAATCTCAACCGAGTCACTAACAAATGAAACACATGGTTTTTCTTTTAAAAAGAAATTTATGACAGTTCCATCATGCATAGAAACAGATAAGGCCATCTCATCCTGTGCATAAATAGTACCCGATATGAGAGTCAAAAAAAAGATTAAAAAAAATTTTCTCATAAATTCCGGTTTTGTCTGTTTATTACTAATATATTATTTTAAAATTCAATTCTCTGTTTTACCTCTTCCACGCCATCAATTTGTGAGATACTTGCTATAACCTCCTGAAGTTCTGCCGATGAGTGTACTGAAAATTCCATTGAGCAGTAGCCTATGGCGTCCTTGCTCTCGGTCGAGATGCGTGTGAGCGATAGCTGGAGCTTGTTGGTTATGCAGTCCACGAGATCTACCAGAAGGTGGTAGCGGTCTATCACAACTATATCAATCTTCACAGGATACATAAACTCCTTGTCCTCTTCAAAGTTTACCGCAACGATGTCATCACCACGCTGTGAGGCGAGGCGTATAGCCACCTTACAGTCGCGACGGTGGATTGATATTGAGCCGTCGGGATTCTTGAAACCAATAACTTCATCACCGGGCAAAGGACGGCAACTCTCGCAACGGTCATACTGCAATTTACGCTGTTTGTTCAAGAAACTGTTTATGTGTGATTTTGCCTTAAAAGTAGAT
>JAGCJL010000044.1 GCA_017647975.1 Bacteroidaceae bacterium
GCCTTGAAGGTGCATGCATTGGTGAATTCTATAGGGCCGGTGTAGAGTGGTGACTCCACTGTTGGCTCGCTGCCATCGAGGGTGTAATGGATGGGTATATCGCCAAGCACGCTCAGTGCAACGCTGATGCAGTTGCGTTCGGTGTCGGTGCTGAACTCAGCCTCTATATCGAGTATGTGTTTGGCGTAGTTGTATTCTTTTACCTTATATAAATCAAACATTGGCAACAGACGTTGCTTGAAGTCTTCAAAATCCTTGCTGCCGGCTTCGCACCACTGTACCTCGCAGAGTGCTGCCATACGTGGAAGTTCCATGTATTCTACATGGCGGAAGGTGGGCACATATTCTGTCCATAGGTTTGCCTGAACACCAATGATGTGTTTCTGCTGTTCCGGTGTCAGGGATTCGTTCATTGGCTCGAAGCTGTAAACTTTCTCTACAGGAACGTAGCCGCCTATGGCGAGGGGCTCTTCGTCGGTGCGTGTGGTCTGGTAGTAGTCGAAATAGAGGAAGTTGTTGGGTGACATTATGCAGTCGTGTCCTTGCTTTGCTGCCTCTATGCCGCCGTTGATGCCTCGCCATGAGTGAACGGTGGCGTTGGGTGCAAGGCCTCCTTCGAGTATCTCGTCCCAGCCGATGATGTTACGTCCTTTGCTGTTGAGGAATTTCTCGGCGTGTGAGATTACAAAGCTTTGCAGATACATCTCGGCACTATGTTTCTTGTCGCCTTTGATGCCTAACTCTTTTATGCGTGCTTGGCATTTGGGGCATTTCTGCCATTGGTCTTTGGGACATTCGTCACCGCCGATGTGGATATATTCCGATGGGAAAATCTCTATTATCTCGCCTAAGACATCCTCTATAAAACTGAGTGTGGCATCGTTGCCGGCACACAATACATTGTCCGATACGCCCCACATCTTCCAAACTTCGTAGGGACCGCCGGTACAACCGAACTCGGGGTAGGCGGCAAGAGCTGCCTGCATGTGTCCGGGGAGGTCAATCTCGGGGATAACGGTTATGTGACGCTCTGCTGCATACTGTACAATCTCGCGGCAATCTTCTTGTGTGTAGAAGAATGGGCCATAATGTGTACTGTCATATACGCCGCTGTTCTTACCGATGACGGTCTCGTCGCGTTCTGCGGCAACGGTCGATAGCTTGGGGTATTTTTTTATCTCAACACGCCAGCCTTGGTCATCGGTCAAATGCCAATGGAAGCGGTTGATGTTGTGCATGGCAAGAATATCTATGAAACGCTTGATAGAATCCTTGGTAAAGAAGTGACGCGACACGTCAAGGTGTGCTCCTCGGTAGGCAAAGCGGGGATAGTCGTTTATCTGCACTGCCGGCATTGTTACGGCACTTGTCTTGCCAACGGGTATCGCCTTACGCAGTGTCTGTATGCCGTAGAATACGCCTGATGCGTTTTTGCCGGTAATGGTTATTCCGGCATTATCTACTGCAAGGTTATAACCCTCCTCTTCGCCAATGTGATCGGCGGTGGTCAATGTTATGCTGTTTTTTGCGGGCTTGTCGGTGATGGAGAGCTCCAACGAGGTATTTTCTTTTATATATTCTGCAAGGAATTCTGCATTACGTTTCATATCCTCTCCGCCGTTATATGAAATTACAGTCTTGCCGTCGATATTGAAATCTTCGGCCTCAATAGCAGTTACCTCCTGCGGAAGAGGTATAACGCGGTAGTTGGCTGTCGATGTGTTCTTGTCGCAAGAAATCAAACAGCAACAGAGTAAAACAAGAACAGTAAAAAAAGGCTTGTTCATATTATTTTTGTTTAGATTAGTTATTTATTGCAAAATAAGTGAAATTCATTGTGAAAACAGCTATTTTTATACATATTTTTTATAAAACCTCTTTTTTATGCCGTTTTTACATGCTTTTTTCCTAACTTTACGCAATATAAATTTATTGCTATGAAAAGAGACAGACATATATTTCAACTTATCGAGACGGAATATCGCCGTCAGTTAAAGGGTATTGAACTTATCGCATCGGAGAACTTTGTCAGCAACGAGGTTATGCAGGCAATGGGTTCTGTGTTGACAAACAAATATGCCGAGGGTTATCCCGGCAAGAGATATTATGGCGGTTGCGAGGTGGTGGATATCGTTGAGGATATTGCTCGCGAGCGTCTAAAAGAACTTTATGATGCCGAGTGGGTGAACGTGCAGCCGCACTCTGGAGCACAGGCTAATGCTGCAGTGTTCCTTGCTGTGCTAAACCCCGGTGACAAGTTCATGGGCTTGAATCTTGCACACGGCGGTCACCTCTCTCACGGTTCTGCAGTGAACACATCGGGTATTCTTTATACTCCTTGCGAATATAATCTGAACCCCGAGACTGGTCGTGTCGATTACGACCAGATGGAAGAGATTGCCTTGCGTGAAAGACCAAAGCTCATCGTTGGCGGTGGCTCGGCTTATTCTCGCGAGTGGGATTACAAACGCATGCGTGAGATTGCCGACAAGGTAGGTGCAATTCTCATGGTGGATATGGCACACCCAGCAGGACTTATCGCTGCTGGCTTGCTCGACAACCCTGTGAAATATGCTCACGTTGTGACCTCTACAACACACAAGACATTGCGTGGTCCTCGTGGTGGTGTTATTCTTCTTGGCAAGGATTTCCCTAACCCTTGGGGCAAGACAACACCAAAGGGCGAGGTTAAGATGATGTCGCAGTTGCTTGATTCTGCGGTATTCCCAGGCATACAGGGTGGTCCGTTGGAGCATGTCATCGCAGCTAAGGCAGTAGCTTTCGGCGAGGCGTTGCAGCCTGAATTCAAAGAGTATCAGGCACAAGTGAAATTGAACGCGGCAACATTGGCACAGGAGCTTATTGATCGTGGTTTCGGCATTGTTTCCGGTGGTACCGATAATCACTCGATGCTTGTAGATTTGCGTAGCAAATATCCTGATCTTACAGGTAAGGTTGCCGAGAAAGCTCTTGTGGCGGCCGATATTACAGCAAACAAAAACATGGTGCCATTTGATTCACGAAGTGCGTTCCAGACATCTGGTATTCGCCTTGGTACACCGGCAATCACCACTCGTGGTGTAAAAGAGGATATGATGCCTTTCATTGCGGAGATGATAGAGACCGTTCTCAATGCTCCCGAAGACGAAAAGGTTATTGCGGCGGTACGCAGTAAGGTCAATGAGACAATGGCGGAGTACCCGTTGTTTGCGTATTGAATTAGAAGATAGATATTACTTTAATGATAGGAGCAGGTTCTCTGTTCCTATTGTTTTTTATTATCCATTATTTATATTCCCTTAAAAAAGCAGACACTTTGTTCAATATATTATCTTTTCTTTGTAAGTTTGCAACAAAATATTGTTATAATGAATATTACGGATAAATCGGGGCTTATTCTTGAAGGTGGCGGCATGCGTGGTGTGTTCACTATTGGTGTGCTCGATAATTTTATGGATCGTGGTATCCGTTTCCCTTATGTTATAGGTGTCAGTGCTGGAGCGTGCAATGCTCTCTCCTATATGTCGAACCAAAGAGGCAGGGCAAAGTATGCCGATATTGATTTGCTTAAAGAGTATGACTATGTTGGTGTGAAGTATCTCTTGACACAGGGGTGTATTATGGACTTCAAGTTGTTGTTTCAGACATTCCCCGAGAAGATTTATCCTTATGATTACGATGCTCTGGCACAGTCGGAAAGCCGTTTCGAGATGGTTACAACGAGTTGTCTAACTGGTGAGCCTTGTTATTTTGATGAAAAGCACGACCCTAAGCGTATTATCGATATCGTAAGGGCTTCGAGCAGCTTGCCTTTTGTATCTCCCATTGCCTATGTCGATGGTGTTCCCATGCTTGACGGCGGTATCTCGGATTCTATTCCCATTGAACGTGCCTTCTCGTTGGGGTACGATAACAACGTGGTGGTTCTGACACGTAATCGCGGTTACCGTAAGCCTGAAAAACCTTCACGCGTGCCGTTTATGTTCTACCGTAAATATCCCGATATAAAGAGGGCTATCAAGGAACGCAACATGAAGTATAACAGGACTATGGAACTTGTAGAGAGGCTCGAAGAGGAAGGAAAAGTTCTTGTAATACGTCCCGAGAATCCTATTCAGGTAGGACGCATTGAACGTGATGTTGAGAAATTGCTTGCTTTTTATAATGAGGGATATGAAATTGCGTCGAGAATAGATTTTTGTTCGGCAGAGGGCTTGTTTTCAAAAAAATAATTATGTTTATACGAAAAGCAGTTGAAGAGGATTTGCCTTCGTTGATGTCGTTGTTCGATTCCGCAAAGGGGATAATGCAGGCAAGCGGCAACACCCGTCAATGGGGCGATGCCTATCCATCGGTCGATATTGTCATGCGGGATATCACATCGGGAGTGTGTCATGTAGCATGTGATGACACTACCGGTGAAATCATTGCGACAATGGCTTTTATTCCCGGACCTGACCCTACATATTCAAAGATATATGACGGCAAGTGGCCCGAATGTGGAGATTACTATGTCATTCACAGAATTGCCGCGAAGAAAACAGGTGGTGGAGTTGCTGTGAAATTGTTTGATTATGCCTTTTCAAAGTCTCCAGTTATACGCATAGATACGCATCGTGATAATTGTATAATGCACCATGTGTTGCAAAAATACGGCTTCGTCTATTGTGGTGTGATACATCTTGCCAATGGTGATCCTCGAGATGCTTATAGCATGACAAAGAACGAGTGAGATAATATTAACGCGGAAATGAATTATTTCCGTTGCTTTTTACTTAAATTTGCACAGATTTATAAATTTCAATAATAATAAAAAACGATGAAACTTAATTTTAGAACATTGCTTTTGGTGGTTTTGCTTTTTGTTATGGCATTGCCGGCTGTGGCAAAAGAGGTAAAAGAGGAACTTCCGCTTGACCCAACGATAAGAATAGGTAAGTTGAAGAATGGCTTGACATATTATATTCGTAGCAATGCCAATCCAGAGAATATCGTGAATTTTTATATTGCACAAAAGGTGGGCTCTATTCAGGAAGAGGAACACCAACGCGGTTTGGCACACTTCCTTGAACACATGTGCTTCAATGGAACAGACCATTTCCCCGACAAGGCTCTTATAAACTACCTTGAGGGCATTGGTGTAAAGTTTGGTGCCGACCTGAACGCATATACTTCTATCGATGAAACGGTATATAATATCGACAATGTTCCTGTAAATGTAGCCGGTGCCATTGATTCTTGTTTGTGGATATTACGTGATTGGGCCGACGGACTAACTCTTTCACCTGCCGAAATTGACAAGGAACGTGGTGTTATTCATGAGGAGTGGCGTGGTCGCAACGGTGCTATGATGCGTATGCAGGAGCGTATGCTTGCCGATGTTTTTCCCGGAAGCAGATATGGAACACGTTTGCCTATAGGTATCATGGAAGTTGTGGATAACTTCCCCTATGAGGCGTTGAACGAGTATTACAAGAAATGGTATCGTCCCGACTTGCAGGGTATAATTGTTGTCGGTGATATTGATGTAGATGATATCGAGAACAGAATCAAGAGTATCTTCAAGAGCGTAAAGAAGGCAAAGAAACCTGCTGAACGTGTCTATTTCCCTGTTGAGGACAACGAGGAGATGATATTCTCGCAACAGGTTGACAAGGAACAGCAGAACTATATGTTGCAACTCATGTACAAACACGATGCTATGCCACGTGAGAAACGTAACACCAAGGAGTATATCTATAACAATATCAAGCACTCTTTGGCTATCAATATGTTGAACAGACGTTTCTCGGAGATTATGACAAGAGAAAATCCTCCATACATGCGTGCAGGAGTGGGGTATAATGATTTTATTCTTGCACAGACAAAGCAGGCGTTTACTGTAATGGTAACATGCAAACCCGAGCAGGTTATGCAGGCTATTCCTATGGTGTTTACCGAGGTTGAGCGTGCAAGACGTTATGGTTTTTCCGAGGGTGAATTCAAACGTGTCATAGAGGGCCGCAAATCGGCTGTTGATGCATGGTATGCCGAGCGTGACAAGCGTACAAGTGACTACTATGTGCAGAACTGTGTTCGCAACTTCCTTGATAATACCGATATGATGTCTCCCGATGAGGAATACAAACTGTTGCAGGAGATTTACAGCACTATCACTCTTGAAGAGGTGAATGCTGTTATTCCCGCACTTCATCGCAAAGATAATAGAGTTGTGATTTCTTATGCTCCTGAAAAGGAGGATGCTATATATCCGGGCAAAGAGGATATTGAAGCCTTGCTCGATATTATTGAGGTTGCAAGAAATATCACTCCTTATGAAGATGATGCTGTTGATGCACCGTTACTTGCTTCAATCCCCGAGGGTGGTTATATCGTTTCTACCGAAGAGGGTATGTGGGGCTCTACAGTGTGGACTCTGTCAAATGGAATAAAGGTTGTTTTAAAGTCAACCGATTTTCAGGCTGACCGCATGACACTCGTTGGTTATAAGGTGGGAGGAACAAACCGTTATCCCGACAGTGACCGTTTGAGCATATCAATGCTTTCATCGCTTTCAAGCATTGGAGGTTTCGGTGCTTTTGATGCTTCGCAGTTGAGCAAGAAACTCTCGGGAAGCACTGCAACGGCAAGTGTAGGTATTACTCCTGTTTACGATGTCATCAATGGTGGCTGTTCATTGAAGGATGCCGAGACAATGTTCCAGTTGATGTATCTGAAATATACATCACCACGCAAAGATCTCAAGGCTTATGAATCAATGACTACCCGAATGAGAAACAGCCTTAAGGATCGTCATCTAAATCCTAATACAGCGTTGAGTGACACTCTTGTAAAGGCACTGTATAACAATCACCCACGTAGCCTGCCATTGACAGCCGCCGATGTTGACAGTATTGACTATGACCGTGTACTTGAAATCTACCGCGACAGAACAAGTGATGCAACAGGTTACACATTCTTTATTATAGGTAATGTTGATCTTGAAACATTGAAGCCTCTTGTAGAGCGTTACATTGGTGCATTGCCTTGCAACGGTCGCGTGGAGGAACTTGTGAAATCTCCGGTTGAAACACGTAAGGGAGTTTATCGCAACAACTTCAAGAATAAGATGGAACAGCCTTCGGGAACTGAGATGATATACTATTCAGGTGAAATTGAGGAGACACAGAAGAATGTTCTTACCATGAGTTTCCTTAGCCAGATACTACGCATGGTCTATACCGAGGAGGTGCGTGAGAAAGAGGGTGGTACATACGGTGTTGGTGTAAATGGCGGAATGAGTGGCAAACCCGAGAATAACTATACGTTGACAATAAGTTTCAATATGTCACCCGACCGTCGTGAGGAACTTGCTGCAATTATAGTACGCGAGTTTGAGAAGATGGCTACTGAAGGTCCGGCTGAGGAACAGGTTGAAAAGACCCGTAGCTACATGCTCAAGACATTTGAGGAAAACAAGAAGAAGAACGCAGCATGGTTGAAATGGTTGCAAGCATATTATTTAGATGGCAAAAACAACTATGATAGTTATGAAGAACTTGTAAAGAGTATAACAGCAGAGGATATACGTCTGTTGGCAAAGTATATACTTGAACAAGGTAACTTTATAGAGGTCAGCATGGTGCCGGCTGAATGATGCTGTTAAAATCTTTAAGAAATGAGAAAGATAATAACTTTTTTAAGTATGCTGTTCTGCCTTTTTGCAACAGCACAGGAGGTTACCGATACAATGTATATCTATCGTAATGATAAAATCATAGAACGTATTCCGGTTTCCAAAATAGATAGTGTAGTATTTGTTGCTCCCAAGTCTCCGGCAGTTCCCGAAA
>JAGCJL010000045.1 GCA_017647975.1 Bacteroidaceae bacterium
ATGGGCTGAGATCATACCCAAGAACCTGATCCGGGTAATGCCGGCGTAGGAAAAAGTTTACATACACATTCCAATATATGTAAGCGTGCAGGAAAAATCCCCATTTTCTGTTTAACAACGGAGCATGAGGGATATTTTTTTGTCTCTGCTCCACAAAATTGGAATAAAAATGAGAAAGAAATCATTTCTCGTCAGCCTTGTGCTGGCGGTGAACTGCCCAATGCTTTATGCTCAGGGGCAAGAGTGTGACAGCCTGCTGTTGCAGGAGGTGGAAATCCTTTCGGTGAGGGCTACAAAGACAACTCCTGTGGCCTATTGTGAGGTTGGAAAAGAGGAGTTGTCAAAGGCCAATACAGGTGTTGATCTTCCCTATCTGCTTGCTATGACACCGAGTGCTGTGGCCACAAGCGATGCCGGTTCGGGTATAGGCTACACAACCCTTCGTGTTCGTGGAACAGATGCTACACGAATCAATTTCACAGTAAACAATATTCCCATAAATGATGCCGAGAGCCACAATGTCTTTTGGGTAAATATGCCCGATTTTGCCTCTTCGGTAAAGGATGTTCAGTTACAACGCGGAGTGGGAACATCAACAAATGGTGCTGGTGCTTTTGGTGCTAGTATAAATATGCAGACAGGTCGTTCGGTTATCAATCATTATGCAAAGGCTGATTTTTCCTTTGGTTCTTTCATGACTCACAAGGAGAGTGTTGCTGCCGGAACGGGGCTTATAGCCGACCATTGGGCAGTAGATTTGAGGTTGTCGAATATTGGTAGCAACGGATATATTGACAGAGCAAGTGCAAACTTGCAGTCCTACTATCTGCAAGGCGGTTACTATGGCAACAACAGTACATTGCGTTTTATAACCTTTTCGGGTCGTGAAGAGACCTATCATGCCTGGAATTACGCGAGTAAGGAGGAAATGCAGGAGTATGGTCGCACCTACAACAGTTGTGGTTATATGTTTACCGATGCCAATGGTGTTTCGCATTATTACTCAGGCCAGACCGATAATTATGTACAGCAGAATTATCAGTTGCTTTTTGATCATTGGTTCAATGATGCCTGGAGTATGAATGTTGGTTTGCATTATACAAAAGGTGACGGCTATTATCGTGAATATAAAAAGGATAGAAGTTTTGTGGAGTATGCTTTGCAGCCTTTTGATTTTGGTGACACAGTCATAGAGAGTGGTGATCTTGTACGCAAAAAGGCCATGGATAACCATTTTGGCGGTGCGGTGTTCTCGCTTAATTACAGGAGCCGTATTATAAATACCACCTTAGGTGGCGGAGTGAACCGTTATTTGGGCAAACATTTCGGTCAGGTGCTTTGGGTGAAAGATTATATTGGCGATTATTTTCCCGAGCATGAATATTATCGTAACAACGCTGTCAAGAACGATGCCAATATATATCTTAAAGCCGACTATGCAGTGGCAAGGGGTTTGAATATCTATGCCGATGTTCAGTATCGTCATATCGGTTATACTATAAATGGTAATAACGACAAATGGAATTATAATACAGGTGCGTTACAAAGTTTGTCTGTTGATGAGAATTTTGATTTTTTGAATCCCAAGGCAGGTGTATCCTGGCTGGTAAATGATGCCAACAGATTATTTGCATCGGCAAGCATGGCACACAAGGAGCCTACACGTAATAATTATACCGACGGCAAACTCTATGAGATGCCAAAGGCTGAAAGGCTCATTGATTATGAACTGGGCTATACATTTTCAAAAGGTATTCTGAACGCCGGTGTGAATCTCTATTTTATGGATTATAAGAACCAACTTGTACTTACCGGAGAACTAAATGAGATTGGTGAGCCACTGACAGCGAATATCCCCGATAGTTACAGGGCCGGAGTGGAACTTATGGCCGGAGTGGATTTGAAATGTGGGTTCAGTTGGAAAGCCAATGCCACTTTTAGTCATAACAGAATAAAGGATTTTACCGAGGTCTTGTATGATGACAATACTTTTGAGAAATGGGAGATATATCATAAGGACACACCTATTGCTTTCTCTCCGGCAGTAATCGCCAATAACAGTTTCTCCTATGTGTGGCGAGGTGTTGAGGCTTCATTGCAGTCGCAGTTTGTGAGTAAGCAGTATATGAGCAATAGTGGAGTTGAGGAACATTTGCTCGATGCCTATTTTGTGACAAATCTTCGTTTATCGTACTCTTTTAGACTAAAGGGAATAAAGAATATGAGGATTGGTGTTACTGTGTATAATCTCTTTAATGAGGAGTATGAAAACAACGGTTATGCAGGTAGTGGCTATTATACCGACAGTAATGGTGAGAGAGTACGTTACCACTATGCAGGGTATGCAGCACAGGCCGGAATAAATGCAATAGGAAACTTTACTATAGAATTGTAGAAGTATGGATATGTACATTGAAATAGCCGGGACAATCATAGGCTTGATTTATTTGTGGCTTGAATACAAGGCAAGCATATATATGTGGTTGGCAGGAATAATCATGCCGGCGATATACCTTTATATTTATTACAATGCGGGGCTTTATGCCGATTTTGGTATAAATGTCTATTACCTTGTCATCGCCATTTATGGTTGTCTGAGGTGGAAAAACTTTTTTGGTAATAACAAGCAAAAAAAGTCTTTGCCCATTACGCATGTGCCACGAAAGGATTGGCTCAAGGCTGTTTTGATGTATGCAGTAATACAAGTGGTCATTACATGGCTTTTGATAAACCACACCGATAGCACTGTGCCCATTGCTGATTCCTTTACTACAGCGTTGAGTATTGTAGGAATGTGGATGCTCGCACGCAAGTATATCGAGCAGTGGTGGGTATGGTGTGTTGTCGATGTGGCAAGTAGTGCTTTGTATGTTTACAAGGAACTCTATTTTACAGCAATATTGTATGCTCTTTATGCGATAATTGCTATATTTGGATATTTCAAATGGAAAACTTTAATGCAGAATGAACTGGCAAGATGATATTTTTGAAGCTGTTGTTATTGGTGGCGGTGAATACCCTAAAGCAACACAGCCTTTGCAGGTGATTGGTAATGCCCCGTATGTGGTATGTTGCGACGGGGCAGCCGATGAATATATTTCTAACGGTGCTGTACCCGATGCCATTGTGGGTGATGGTGATTCTATCAGTGCATACAATAGAGCGAAATATACAGGAATATTACATTGTATAAGCGAACAGGATAGTAATGACCAGACAAAAGCGGTACGTTTTTTACTTGAAAGAGGAGTAAAGAAAATCGCTATAGTAGGAGCTACCGGTAAGCGTGAAGATCATACAATAGGCAATATAAGTCTGCTTATGGAATATGTCCGCATGGGTGCTGATGTTTGTATGTTTACCGATTATGGTGTTTTTATACCCTGCAAGGGCGATTCCGCTTTCAAGTGCCGTCCGGGCCAGCAGCTCTCTATCTTCAATTTTACAGCAAGTGAATTCTCTTCGTTGGGATTGAAGTATCCCATCTATGATTTTATCTCTTGGTGGCAAGGTACGCTAAACGAATGTGTCGGCGAAAGCTTTTCTGTCAGTGCCAGAGGGGAATATCTTTTGTTCTTGAATTATTGAGATAAAGCAGATGCCGGTTCTTAAATGAATCTAGCATCTTTTTTTACAGTTATTCTCTCGCCGTTTGTGGGGTGAGTGAATGTAATTGATGAGGCGTGTAGCATTAGCCTTTCTGCCATTGAGCCATAGAGGGCGTCGCCCACTATTGGGCAGTCAAGTCCGGCTTGGTGTGCTGCGTGTACCCTTAATTGGTGTGTCCTGCCGGTGATTGGGGTAAAATCCACTACGGCACACAGTTTTTCGTTTAATGTAGTAAACCCTTTTATTGTATAATGTGTTATGGCTCTTTTGCCATTCGTGTAATCGACTTTCTGTCTTGGGCGGTTGTCGTAGTCGGCAGCCAAAGGTAACTCAATTATTCCGCTATTCCGGTTTGGAACTCCTTCAAGTATTGCTGTGTAATGTTTTTCAATACTCTGCTCAGCGAATTGCAATTGTAAAGCCTTGTATATTTCCATTGATTTGGCCACAACAAGCAGGCCCGATGTTGCCATGTCAAGCCTGTGTACTACAAGTAGTTCATTGTTTTTGCGGTTCTCGCGTAGCCATTCCTGTACCGAAGTGCCACCGACAACTCCTGGAACAGAAAGCACGCCCGACGGTTTGTTTATTACAAGCAGAAAATCATCTTCAAACACAACTTCCAACGATGCTATGCAGCAACCTGCTTCAAGATCATTCTCTTCCATTTCAAGTCCTTGAAGCATGAACCCGAGAATAGGCTCACACTTGCTTTTGCATGCTCCGTAAAAGCAATCCTCACGACGCACTTCGCCCATAGGTGATTCGCCAAGCCAAAACTCGGCAACGGCAAGCGGTGTCAATGAGTTCTTGTATGCATACTGTAATAGTTTCGGTGCTGCACACTCGCCGGCTCCGGCCGGTGGCAGAACGCCCGAATGTCTTGCGAAAATATCAAGTAGAGAACATTCTTCGCCTTTTGCATTAAGCATCTTGAACTGTGTGAAAAGCCACTCTTGTAATTTAGCCGAACGCTGTTTGCGTTCCTCTTTTATGGCTGTTATCACCCTGTTGAACGGAATAATCCTTTCATCAGCTTCGGCGAGTCTGTTCTGCCATTTCGTCTTGCAACGCTTTAGTTCAGCTTTCATGTATTGGCTTTCGCGAATCAAGGCTGCTTCCTCATTTGCAGAAAGTGTGCCCGATGCACGTTGTGAATCACGCTTCTCTTTACATTCCCGCATCTTCTCCCGCATATCTTCTAAATCCTCTTCCATGGCAGTTGTGATTGCCTTTCGGGCAGCAATGACACTCTGATATTCGCCATTACATTCAACTTCTTTGATTCTGCTGTTGAGCATGGAAATCTCGCTCTCTTCCTTTTTGAAATATCCTTCGGGTGAGAGCATGTTATATACAGGTGGAACAAAGCCTTCAAGGTAGTTGCAACCGTTGATAAGCCCCGAGAAACCGGCTATAAAGCCAAATTCTCCGTTGTGGTCTCTAACAATAAGTACACCAAACATTTTACCTTTTCTCACCTCGCTCATTATAGCGTCGTTGCATGACAAAATGTCACGCACCTCCTCTGCCGCTATCAGGCATAAAGGATGTGGCGAGTAGTAAAAAGGATTATTGAAACGGCGTGGAAGTTCCACGCCGTCAATATTTTTTTTGAAACGATGTACAATATTCATCAGTAACGGTACATTACATCTTTTTCTTTGTCAAAGCCACCGTCAAAATCATTGTTTTCAATAGTGACATTTGTTGTCTTTTCAAGCAAGAAACGGTGTTTATTCCAGTGGAAAGGCTTGAAATCCTCATTCTGTAAAATCTTGTTGTTGCGGAACACAAGACCGTCGATTGATTTTGCATAGACAATAGGAGTATCAAAAGTCTCAAAGAGGTTGTTTTCTATAACAACTCCCTTGCCATTTCCTCCATGGAAATATTTTGTCTGCGATGCAAGGTTAGGTATCTCCGGGTAAATGGAAATAATACCGTTTGTAAATTGGAACATGCTTGTCAAAGCATTGATAAAGTGGTTGTTTCGAATAATGACATCACGACATGCTCCTGTTTCAAACCAACCGTTACAGTCTCCACAAAGAAGTATGGCAGTACCTGACGTGTGGTCAAAAACATTATTCTCTACAATGGTTCTTTTAGGAGTACTGAATAATGCTCCACGAGCACGGTTATTACGTATAATGTTGTTGTTGAACACCACTTCGGGAGTCCATTCAAGATTCTCGATACCATATTTGCCGTTTGCAATGTCTGCAGGCAGTGGTTTTTCAAAAGTGATTTTAAACTCTTTGCAACCTTTCAGCTCATTCTTGTCGTATGGGGTAATCTCAACCACCTTGTTGCCTTCGGTAATTTCCATGACATCGGAGCGTACAAATTGTACACTGTCACCGGCACCTCCCCAATAGAAACCGTATGCCTGACCATGCATGTAACGGCCAACCAATGTGTTTTCATCCAAGCGTTGTGTCACACGAAGATATGTGCCGTGAACATTTATGGCGTCGTCCATCATACCTTCATAAAAACCGTTGATGGATACAAGTTTGCCTTTACAGCCCGAGAAATGTGTCGCATCGGCCTGAGTGGTAAAGTAACGACAAACCTCAGGTGCCTGTCCGAGAGGATCGCATCCGCCGACAACTCTATATACGTTTTCTCTGATAGCAACCTTGAAGCCTTCGAGCGTAATATTCTCGCTCATCTGTGCTAACAACCCCATACCTTCGGCATAATATACTGCTGTATGGAATAGAGTGGTATTCTTACACTCTGAAACAAATATTCCGGGAGTCGGACGTTGATAAGAACGCATTGCAATGACAGTACCGGGCTTTAGGCGTGCATCTCTCCATGCTGCACGAATGACATAAGGCTCAACCTCTTCAACAGCAGCCGTACCTACACCAATGTCGCTTGTAGTATAAACAATGCGTCTTGTATCGCCTTCGAATGCTATACCCCAGCCGGGGACAAATTCCCAGTTGCTGCCGTAAACAACCAGACGTCCGTTGTCGATGCGGTAGTTTGCATACGGTGCAATACGATATGTTATTATACCGTTTTCGGCATCATTTTCAAGGACTTCAACCTGGGTTATTTGTGGAATACGAGTGTCAACTCCAATGTACTCAAGCTTACAGTTTTCGCAATTGACCATTGCAACAGGCAACATTCTGCCGTTCATCATCAAATCGGCAAGCCTATTATCTTTCATACGACCTCTGAGGGTAAAATTCTTCATACCTTCAAGTGCTATAGCCACATGTTTCGGGTTGTCTTGGTCGTGGTTTGAAACATAGTATTCGCGTATATTTGCACTATCGGGATAGAAATCATATTCTCCGTTATCAATCAAAAGAACTGCAGGCATGCCATTTCTTTCGGCCTTGATTGTTTCCAAAGCCTTTGCAAATTCTTCGGTCATGTCCTCACCGGTTCCTGGGATTATGCCAAAGTCAGAACCGTAATAAACTTTTTCATTTCCACATGAAAGCAAAGAGAAAAGTATTGCTATTCCAAATAAGATATGTGCTTTTTTCATAATTAAAATCATTTTTTGCGAAGATAGATATTTTTAGTTTAAATATGACAGATTTTGACAAAAAACTGTCAAATAGGGTAGGACTCTCTGTTTTGGCATGCTTTTTGTAAGATTATAAGTGAATAATGTCAAATTTATTCTCTTTTTTATATAAGAGGTTTTATAATTTATTCATATCTTTGTCCTTTAAACGACGAATATACGTTGCACTTACTATGAAACATCAAAGCATGTTTTGATTATCTCGTTTGTTCGCAGTGTATCTTTGCAAGTACGCAAAGCGTTTGGGAAAAGGAATAAAAAAATATAATATATGGGTTTTAACGAATTTATAAGTAAAATTTTCGGAAACAAGGCAACACGTGATATGCGTGAGATTCAGCCTTGGGTTGAAAAAGTAAAGGCTGCATATCCTGCAATCTCGGCATTGAGCAATGATGAATTGCGTGCAGCGACACAGGCTCTTAAAGAGAAAATACAAAATACAGTAACTGCAGAGCGTGCAAGAATTGCTGAACTTAAAGCAAGTATCGAGGAGACAGAACTTGAGAAGAGAGAGGCTGTCTTTAGTCAGATAGACAAACTTGAGAAAGAGGTTCTTGAAAAGTTGGATAAGGCTCTTGATGAGGCTCTTCCCGAGGCTTTCGCAATTATCAAGGATAGTGCCCGCCGTTTTGCTGAGAACGAAGAGGTTGTTGTTACAGCAAACGATTTTGACCGTTCTTTGGCGGCAAAGTTCGACTTTGTGACAATAGACGGTGACAAAGCTATCTACCGCAACCATTGGCAAGCCGGTGGCAATGATACTGTCTGGAACATGGTACATTACGATGTACAGCTCTTTGGTGGTGTTGTGCTTCATAAAGGTAAAATTGCCGAGATGGCAACCGGTGAGGGTAAGACACTTGTTGCAACATTGCCGGTGTTCCTGAATGCATTGACCGGTAATGGAGTGCATGTAGTTACAGTGAACGACTACCTCGCAAAGCGTGACTCGGAGTGGATGGGCCCTCTCTACATGTTCCATGGCTTGAGCGTTGATTGCATAGACAAGCATCAGCCCAACTCAGATGCACGTCGCAAAGCATATCTCGCAGATATCACATTCGGTACAAACAACGAGTTCGGTTTTGACTACTTGCGTGATAACATGGCAACACAGCCCGACGATCTTGTACAGCGTCAGCACAACTTTGCCATTGTCGATGAGGTCGATTCAGTACTTATCGACGATGCACGTACTCCGCTTATTATCTCAGGACCTGTTCCACGTAATGAGGACCAGATGTTTGAGGAGTATCGCCCATTGGTAGAGCGTCTTGTTGAGGCTCAAAAAAGACTTGCTACACAGTTCCTTGCCGAGGCAAGAACAAAGATATATTCAAACGACAAGGATGAGGTTGCCGACGGTTATCTCTCATTGTTCCGCAGCCACAAGGCACTCCCAAAGAACAAGCCACTTATCAAGTTGCTCAGCGAGCCGGGAGTAAAGATGGGATTGCTCAAGACCGAGGAGTTCTACATGGAGCAGAACAACCGTCGTATGCCCGAAGCTACAGAACCTCTCTATTTTGTTATCGACGAAAAACATAACAGTGTCGATCTCACCGATAAAGGTATAGAACTTATAACCGGTAATGCATCAGATCAGAACCTCTTTGTATTGCCCGACATTGCTTCGGAACTTGCAATGCTTGAGAGTGACGAGAGCATGACTACCGAAGAGAAAGTTGCAAAGAAAGACGAGATGATGACAAACTACGCCATCAAGTCGGAACGTGTACACACCATCAATCAGCTATTGAAGGCTTATACAATGTTCGACCGCGATGTTGAATATGTTGTTACCGAGGATGGTCAGGTAAAGATTGTCGATGAGCAGACAGGCCGTATCATGGAAGGTCGTCGTTATTCCGACGGCTTGCACCAGGCGATTGAGGCAAAAGAGCGTGTAAAGGTTGAGGCTGCGTCACAGACATTCGCTACCATTACATTGCAGAACTACTTCCGTATGTACCATAAACTTGCCGGTATGACCGGTACAGCCGAAACCGAAGCAGGCGAGTTTTGGGATATCTACAAACTTGACGTTGTTGTGATACCGACAAACCGTCATATCGCACGCAACGACATGAACGACCGTATCTACAAGACAAAACGTGAGAAATACAACGCTGTAATCGAAGAGATTGCACAGTTGGTAAAAGCAGGACGCCCAGTACTTGTGGGTACAACATCGGTTGAGATTTCAGAGCTTTTGAGCCGTTTGCTCACATTGCGTAAGATACCTCACAACGTACTTAACGCCAAGCTGCACCAGAAAGAGGCTGATATCGTTGCAAAGGCCGGTCTTTCGGGTACAGTAACCATTGCTACCAACATGGCAGGTCGTGGTACCGACATCAAGTTGAGCAAGGAGGTACGCGATGCAGGCGGTCTTGCAATCATTGGTACAGAACGCCACGAGTCACGTCGTGTCGATCGTCAGCTTCGCGGACGTGCCGGTCGTCAGGGTGACCCGGGTTCATCGGTATTCTTCGTTTCGTTGGAAGATAACCTTATGCGTCTGTTTGGTTCTGAGCGTATAGCAAAAGTTCTCGACAGCAAGTTTATGGGCTTCCAGGATGGTGATATGATTGAGCACTCAATGATTTCAAAATCAATTGAGCGTGCACAGAAGAAGGTTGAAGAGAATAACTTCGGTATCCGTAAACGTCTGCTTGAGTATGATGACGTAATGAACAAGCAGCGTACCGTGATATATACCAAGCGTCGTCACGCACTTATTGGTGAGCGTATCGGTATGGATATCGTCAACATGGTATGGGACCGTTGCTGTCACATTGCCGAGAACTTCACATTTGACGATGCCAAGATGGAAATCCTTCGCCTTATGTCAACGGAGTTGCCTATAGCAACAGTTGAGGAATATAATAAGATGGAGCCCGAGGAGATTGCAGAGAAATGTTTCGATGCAGCTATGGAGAACTTCAAGCAGCGTACAGAACGCATGGCACAGGTGGCATTGCCATTCATTGACTTTGTATATAAGGAACACCCTGATATGCGTGAGAAGCATATCTACGTGCCTATCACCGATGGCCGTCACGTATATCAGATACCAGTGAACTTGCAGGCGGCTTACGACACACGTGGTAAGGAGGTAATAAAGAGCTTTGAGAAGGCAATACTCTTGCACACCATAGACAATGCTTGGAAGGAGAATCTTCGTGACCTTGACGAGTTGAAACACTCAGTGCAGAACGCAAGCTACGAGCAGAAAGATCCATTGTTGATATTCAAGTTGGAGTCGGTAACATTGTTCGACAAGATGGTGAACAAGATCAACGACCAGACGGTATCAATCCTTATGCGTGGTCAGATACCTGTTCAGGAGAAAGAACAGGGCAATGTAAGAGTTGCTCCCGATCCAAAGCGTAACAAACAGCAACAGAGATACAACGAGAGCAAAGTTGACTTGAATGACCCCAACCAGCAGGCTGCAGCACAACGCGACACACGCGAGAATGTAAAACGTGAGCCTGTACGTGTTGAAAAGACAGTAGGTCGAAACGACCCATGTCCTTGTGGTAGCGGAAAGAAATTCAAGAACTGTCACGGCAAAAACTTATAAAACCATACTACTATGTCTTTAAGCAGAGAAACTGAGAACAGACTACAAGAGGTCATCGCAAAGATGACAAAAGAGTTTATCACCGCCGAGGAGACCAAAGTTACAGATTTTTATATCAATGTCAACAACGGCGTTCTCACCATCGCAGACGATGATGACAACTGCCTCGCACGCGTACATATATTAGAATGGGAGAACGAGCACAACGAAGAGGTCTTTGAAAAGGCACTCCGTAGTATTCTTAATACAATGAATGAAAAAGGTGATTTTGAAAGCCTTAACATTGCCAAGCCCTACTCTTTTGTACTTACCGACGATGACAAGCAATCAATTGTTGATTTATTGATAGTCGATGATGACACGCTCATCCTGAGCGAAGACCTTTTAAAAGGCTTTGACGAAGAGATGAACGAGTTTCTTAAGCAGCTTCTTGAAGAATAATAAAGAGGTATAATCTTTATAGAAGAGGACAACCGCCCGGTTGTCCTCTTTGTCTGTTTCTATGTAGCAATGGTATCTCGGTTTTTCTGCTTTCGCTTGCTTTGTAGGATTGCATTACTTGCAACCGTTTTACTAAAAACTTGACTTAAATTTTGTTAAACTAATTAAAACAACTACATTTGCAGTATAATAATATCTCAATGAGATTCTATTATGTGTGTTAGTTCGTTAAAAGGTAAAGTTTTGTACAAAAAGGCTGCTGATAATTTGGCGGTCTTGAATTTTTGTATAAACACAC
>JAGCJL010000046.1 GCA_017647975.1 Bacteroidaceae bacterium
TCAGTATGACGCTGTGTCCTTGATAAGTACCGAATTCATCAGCACCAACCCTATTACTTGCAGCCACATAACATTGGTTTTCAATAGCTCTTGCCCGAACCAAAGTATCCCATGCCAACATGCGGCTATCAGGAAAATTAGCAGCAATCAGCAACATATCATACTCTTCCATATTATACAAAAATACAGGAAAACGCAGATCATAGCATATAACAGGCCTTATACGCACGCCACGCCATTGCCACACAACCTTTTCCTTGCCCGGTTCAAACACCTTGTCCTCCCCGCTATACTCAAAGAGATTGTATTTGTCATACTTGCCCTGAACACCTTCGGGCGTGATAAAATAGAAACGGTTATAATATTTACCGTCCTCGTGCGTCATTACCGGAACAGCCATTGCCGCGTCATACTTTACTGCAAGACGTTTCATTGCCTGTACAGTAAGACCGTCCGGCTCTTCGGCCACACCCTGTGGCTGCATACAGAATCCGGTAGAACACATCTCGGGAAAGAGGTATATATCAGCACGTTCAGCACCGGCCACAAGAGATTCAAGAGTAGAGATATTCTTCTCCACATCTTTCCATGCAATATTCTGCTGTATAATGGTAACTTTCATAAAACTCTTAGATTTTAAAGACTAAAACCAAATTCAATCATTTAAGCCATCAATAATGTAAATACCCTTAGGAAGGTTTTCTGTACTGATGATTCGTTCGCCTTTGAGATTTACCTCAAAGATAAATCATTTACCACAAATTTAAATAGAAAACATAATCAAAAGTTAATATGTATATAAAAAAAGCGGACAAACTGCTGTTGTCCGCTTATCTAATACAGATATAATCCTTATGAATACATATATCTCTTGATACTCTGCTTTGGGGTTTTCTCGAATGCTTCATGACGAGCCTCGATGTAACCAATCTTACTGTATGCCGCAAGCTCGCTATTCAATCCAAGAACGCTGTCATTTACAAACTGTTCTGCAGCCTTTTCGTCAAGACCGGCTTTTGCAGCTCCATCGTAATCGATAACTACAAGAGCTACAATTGCGTTCTTACGACCTACTACAAGTGACTCCACAACATATGGGAGGTTGTTTATCTTATCCTCGATTTCCTCGGGATAGATGTTCTGACCGCTTGCTGTAAGAATCATATTCTTGCAACGTCCCTTGATGAAAAGGTTTTCTTTTGCATCAAGAATACCCATATCACCGGTCTTCAACCAACCGTCACTTGTGAATGCAGCCTTTGTAGCCTCCTCGTTATTGTAGTAACCGAGCATTACAGCGTCACCCTTAACCTGAATCTCTCCAAGCACGCGACGTGGGTTGGCAGAATCGATTCTCACTTCGATAGGATGAGCCTTTGTACCACAAGAGTATTTTACATATTCACTCTTGTCGCGATAAGAGATAAGCGGACCGCACTCTGTCATACCATAACCTACCACGTATGGAAACTTCATGCGTTTCAGCAAATCCTCAACCTCGCGGTTAAGAGCTGCACCACCGAGAATAACACCTGTTGTAAAACCGTTACCAAATGCATCGAGCAACGACTTGCGTATCTTGTTCAATACAATTTTGTCAAGACCGGGCACCTTCAACAACAGATTTGCAGGGAACTTGCGTGTTGCAGGGAACACCTTTGATTTGAAGATTTTCTCTATAACCATAGGTACTGTAAGGAACATGAATGGCTTTACAGTAGCCAAACCGCCCAAAAGACGAGCTGGTGTGGGCTTACCCGGCATAACGAATACATGGCAACCACCAGTCAATGGGAAAAGTACGTCAAATGTCTGACCGAACATGTGTGCCATAGGAAGAATAGCAAAAATGTGACCACCCACACATGATGGAATCTCACGCTTACCGAACTCAAGGTTCACCGAGAGTGAACGTGCTGGCAGCATAACACCCTTTGATGTTGCACTTGTAGTACCCGATGTAAAGCTTATCTCAACAAGAGAATCCATATCACGCTCTACAGGATAATAATTTATATCTTCGGGAGTAATGCCATTGGGATATTGTTGGTTGTATTTGCTTTCAAGAGACTCAAAAACAGTTTCAACCTTAGACGATGCAGGGTTTGCAAGTGAAATATCCTTGACATTTACCAATGCTACAAAACCCTTTACCTTTTCTATCTGAGCGATATAATCTTTCTCTGATTTCAAGCCGTTCAATGCAATATCATCGGCAATAACCATCTTACACTCCGAGAATGAAGCCAACTCTGCAACAGCAGCAGGAACAAAGTCAGGAAGGAATGGAACTGTTACTGCACCGTATGTCAATGTTGCAAAATAAGCAATACACCACTCTGCCGAATTACGTGCATAAAGAGCAATCTTGTCACCCTCAGCAATACCGGTCTCTTTAAAAAGGATGTGATACTTTGCAATACCTTCGGCCATTTGAGCATAGGTGTATGTCTCCTTGCCAAAGTTTGTAACTGCGGGCAATTCCCAGTTATTCTTTACCGAATCATTGAAATAACTTATAAAATGTTTCATAATATTGATAGTGTGTTTTTATTTCCCGATGCAAATATCTGTTATTTTTTTCAAACCACAATGGATTTTTGCACAAATTAACTCAAAGTGTGCAATTTTTTATCACAAAAAAGTATTTCACCTATAGAAATTTAACATTTTTAAACAGTTTGAGGTGAAAAAATTGCAGGACAAACCATAAAAGGCTTGCCCTGCAAGGAAACACACTATCTAAAAAAATATTATTTATACATAAATCTCTTGATACTCAACTTTGGAGTCTTTTCAAAAGGTTCTTTCTTCAATTCACAAGCAGTAATCTTACTATAAACAGGAAGTTTTGCATTGAGTTCAAACAAACTCTCTTCAATATTCTTCTTAAGTTCAACTTCAGAGATACCGGCCTCGGCCACAGCATCGGCGTTAGGAACAACAATGGCAACCAAACCATGTTTGCGACCAACAATAATAGACTCCATAACAAGAGGCAACTGATTTACCAAATCCTCTATTTCCTCGGGATAGATGTTCTGTCCGTTGGCTGTAAGAATCATATTCTTGCAACGGCCCTTGATGAAGATGTTCTCGTGCTTGTCCATGAGTCCCATATCACCGGTCTTCAACCAACCGTCACTTGTAAATGTAGCTTTGGTAGCCTCTTCGTTCTTGTAATAGCCCGACATCACCGATGCACCACGTGCCTGAATTTCACCGGGGATTCTTGAAGGTTTCTCAGAATCGATACGTATCTCAACACCGGGATGTGCCACAGCACCACATGAACGGATTACGAAATCCTGCCACCTCTTGTAACTCAAAAGAGGACCGCACTCGGTCATACCATAACCTACTGAATAAGGCAACTTAATCATCTTCATCACATTTTCCACCTCTTTATTCAATGCTGCACCACCAAGGATAATACCACCCTTTGCTACGTTACCACCAAAAGTAGCAACAAGTTTCGCACGCACCTTATTACATATAACACCCTTCAAACCGGGGATATGCAACAACACACGCATCAATTTTGTCTGTAACTGTGGCATTACCTTTGCACGGAAAATCTTTTCAATGAGCAAAGGCACTGTCAAGAACATATAAGGTTTGACATCGGCAAGAGCCTTCAACAAGCGAGCCGGAATTGGTTTTTCGGTAAAGATATTGATGTGACAACCGCAGGTGAAAGGATATACAAAGTCGAATATCTGACCAAAGATGTGTGCCAAAGGCAAGATAGAAAGGATTGTATCACCGGCTGTAGCAGGAATGTGCGTACGGGCAAATTCCACATTCGAAGATATTGAACGTGCTGTAAGCATAACACCCTTAGGTGAACTGCTTGTACCCGAAGTATAGCTTATAACAGCAAGTGCTTCAATATCCTCTTTTGCATAATTGACATCGGCAGGAGTAAGCCCCTTTGGATATATTCTTGCGTATGCATTACCTATCTCAGATGTTATTTTAGTAAGTTTTCCGTTGCAATCTTCAAGTACATTCAAGCCACAGATATCCACAAGACCGACAAAATCGGCAAAACCTGCAAACTGAGGTACTATTTTTTCACGTTCAAGACCACCGAAGATTGATTTATCCACCAACAACAGACGGCTATCCGAAAGACGTGTAAGGTCGGCTATATTCTGTGGGAGGAAATCTGCAAGCAGAGGTACGCAGACAGCATCATAAGAGACAATAGCAAAATAAGAGATACACCACTCGGCAGAATTTCTTGCACATAAAGCAATTTTTTCACCTTTAGCAATACCACATTTCTCAAAAAGGATATGCAGTTTCTCAATCTCAGACGCTACATCTTTATAAGTATAGGTGTTTGCACCGTAATTACTCAAAGCAGAGCGTTCCCAATTAGCCTTGATGGCCTCATCAACGTAGGACAAGAAATGTTTCATAATATCTTTATATCAATTATACATAAATCTTTTAATACTCAATTTTGGTGTCTTTTCAAAAGAATCGCGACGCACCTCGCAACGGCCTATCTGGCTATAAGAAGGCAACTTGGAATTCAATGCCAAGACATTCTTTTCTATCAAAGCCTGCACCTCCTCTACCGAAAGTCCCGCAGCTTTAGCCGCATCATAATCGGCTACAACCAAAGCTATCAGAGCATGGTTACGGCCAACGATAAGCGACTCCATTACATAA
>JAGCJL010000047.1 GCA_017647975.1 Bacteroidaceae bacterium
ATCGACAGCATACAGTATCACTCCCCTCATGGCAGAGGGAAATACCTTCCGGCAGCAGAGTACAGTTTTACGACACAAGTCGATGGACGCGGAGTTTACAGTTTCTGCATGTGTCCGGGTGGTGTTGTCATACCTTCGGCATCGGCTGAGAAAGAATTGCTCGTCAACGGCATGTCACCGTCACATCGCGGCGGAGCTTGGAGCAACTCGGGTATGGTAGTACAGATAAACCCTGAAGATGTTTTGTTGCCCGAAATGCAAATTGAATGCGAAGACATCCCTGCTGTCCCCGATGACTCACCTCTTCGCGTAATGAATTTCCAAGAACGTCTTGAACGCCTATGCTGGACTATGGGCAACTACAAACAGACTGCACCGGCACAACGTATGACAGACTTTGTACGTAACAAGCTCAGTTACGATTTACCTAAGAGTTCATACGCTCCGGGACTCATATCATCACCTATGCATTTTTGGTTGCCCAAATTTGTTGCGTCACGCCTGCAAAGAGGCTTTGAGAATTTTGGCCGTTCGTCACGAGGCTTTCTCACACATGAGGCAGTAATGATTGGAGTTGAAACACGAACCTCGTCACCGGTACGCATCGTCCGCGACAATGAGACATTACAGCACCTCACAGTAGAGGGATTATTCCCATGTGGCGAAGGTGCAGGATACGCAGGTGGAATTGTATCAGCAGCAGTTGATGGAGAGCGTTGTGCAATCTCTGCAAAAGAGTTTATAGAAAGATTATAAAAACGAATAATAAAGACACAAATACGATGTACAAGTTTAAACCAATTTTGAAGTCTATGTTATGGGGAGGAGATAAGATTATCCCATACAAGAACCTTGACTTAAAGATGAAATCTGTTGGCGAAAGTTGGGAGATTTCAGGTGTTAAAGAGAATGAGTCTGTTGTTGCCGAAGGACCCGATGCCGGCATGACATTGCCGGAACTAATCGCACGTGACAAGGCTTCACTTTTGGGGCAAAGCAACTATGAACGATTCGGCAAAGAGTTTCCGTTACTGATTAAGTTCATTGATGCACGACAAGACCTTTCAATACAGGTACATCCCAACGACCGTTTGGCTTGGGAACGTCATCAGTCAAAAGGTAAAACAGAGATGTGGTATGTTGTCGATGCCGACCCGAATTCACGTTTGCGTTCAGGATTCGCAAAACAGGTTACACCCGAAGAATATGAGGCAAGTATCGCCGACAACACCATAACCGACCTGCTAAAAGAGTATGACATACACAAGGGTGACCTATTCTTTTTGCCTGCAGGACGTGTACACTCGATTGGTGCAGGTGCTTTCATTGCCGAGATACAA
Organism: Bacteroidaceae bacterium; assembly: GCA_017647975.1. Lineage (GTDB taxonomy): Bacteria > Bacteroidota > Bacteroidia > Bacteroidales > Bacteroidaceae > HGM04593. The sequence goes on from JAGCJL010000047.1 coordinate 1,341, forward strand.
CAGACATCAAATATCACCTATCGCATATACGACTTCAACCGTTGCGATGACAGTGGCAAGCCACGCGAGTTACATACCGAATTGAGCAAAGGTGCAATAGACTACACAGTATTGCCCGACTATAGAACATATTATGACGCTAAAGATGATACCTGCACACAACTTGTATCATGTCGTTATTTTACAACATCACTATTGAGACTTACCAGACAGTACAATATGGAACTTGACGAACTTGATTCATTCGTTGTTCTTATATGCACTGCGGGTAACGGAAGAATAACAGACAGCAATGGCAACAGCGTCACAATACATCAAGGCGAGAGCCTGCTTGTTCCGGCAGCAGTAAAAGGTGTAGAAATAACACCCGAAAATGACATGGAGCTACTTGCTTCGTGGATTGTAGAGTAACATACAGGCCCAAAACAGCTGTTATTTTGCAAACATGAGAAGTTATAAGGAGAGTTCACATCTATACGAGGGTATGGAAAACAGTATCATCTTCATTGAAGGTGAGAAAAACCGTGCCCTTAACCGTTTTGTAGAACGTTATAGTGAGAGAATAAAAGACCTTATATGCTTCAACGGTTTTCATATAAACAAGTTCAACATCATCAAAGCCAACAGCGAGGGAGAGAGGTCAATAAAGAATCTGATTCTACGTAAATGCCCCACTTTGGGCGAAGAAGAGCTACAAAAGAGGTGCGAAGAGTTCATAAACTGCAACAGCCGCATGCTTTTCATCAACTACACAACCCCCAATGGGGATGAAGGTTACGAAGCACAGATTATTTGCGAAGATGAATGGAAAACAAAACGAGGTTATATACTTCAATTCATCGGTTTTACGAATCTAATAGTAGAGATTGGAAAAGATAAAGAACGGGAGGATTTCTTTAATCCCGGGCTCAACCGTTATAAATTCGCCGAAGAAGATGAGCTATACATAGCCACTTGCGAAGAGAACAATGAATGGTTATGTAATGACTTGCTTGCCGACACAATATGCAGCGATAACGACAGCACCATAAGCCCTATACATTTTGACAGCGAATACAATATATCATTACCACTCTACCCGCAAATTACAATCAAGCTCGACCCGTTGCCAAAATCCTTATACATCCTATTCCTGACGCACCCCGAGGGTATTCTGCTGAAAGAAATACAGGACTACGAAACAGAGTTGAAAAGTATTTATAAAGCGGTTTCAGGACGCAAGAACCCGACTGTCATAAACAGAATGTTCCGGTCAATAGTTGACCCGACCGATAAACCTCTACACAAGAACATATCTATTATAAGGCGGAGTTTTATGAGCAAATTAAGCTACAACATTGCCCGGAATTATATTCCGCCACATGGAAGAAACATGGTCCACAACATCCCGTTGGATAACAGCCTTGTAGAAATCCCAGAAGAGATATTGGAAACATCTCTTTAATAGCCTTGTACCTTTAGGGCAAATTTAATAAATTTGCAACCGTTTACGTTAATGGGGCGTTATTTTATATTTATAGCAAGATGAAAGTAATGAAATTCGGCGGAACTTCTGTAGGTTCCGTAAACAGCATATTAAACCTTAAGAGTATTGTTGAGAATGCCGCAAAAGAGGATAATATAATTGTTGTAGTATCGGCTCTCGGCGGAATAACCGACAGACTTATTAAGACCGCACAGATGGCGGTTGATGGCAACATGGCATTCAATGAGGAGTTGCAGGGAATTGTAACACTGCATCACGAGCTTATATACTCTATTATTCCCGACGGAGAAAAAAGGACAGCTCTTTTGCAAGAGGTCAACATGTTGCTCAACGAACTTGACAATATTTATCAAGGTCTTGCACTTATAAACAATATCACCCCCAAATCAGAAGCAACCATTGTCAGTTACGGTGAGAGAATATCAAGCCGTATAGTGACTGCACTTATTGACGGTGCAGTGCGTTACAATGCACGCAAATTCATCAAGACAGAGATTAAGCACAACAAATATATCCTCGCTAATGAAGAGACCGACAGGTTAATTCATGAAAATTTCGACAACAGCAGCGACAGGATAATTGTTGTACCGGGATTCATAGCACAAGACAAGGATAGCGAAGAACTGACCAACCTTGGACGCGGAGGAAGCGACTACACCGCTGCAATCATTGCAGCAACACTCAAAGCCGATTGTCTTGAGATTTGGACCGATGTTGATGGCTTTATGACAGCCGATCCACGCGTCATCAACAACGCCTACACCATAAGACATCTAAGCTATGTTGAGGCTACCGAGCTTTGCAACTTTGGTGCAAAGGTAGTTTACCCGCCAACTATATATCCGGTATTCAAGGCAAACATTCCTATCAGGATAAAAAACACCTTTAACCCCGATGGTGAAGGAACAGTCATTGATGCACACTGCGTTAATGAAGAAAGACTTATCAAAGGTATTTCAAGCATCAACGACACAGACCTCATCACTGTTCAAGGTCTTGGAATGGTGGGTGTGGTAGGTGTCAACCAGAGAATATTCCGTGTCTTGGCTGATGCTGATATCAGCGTATTCCTTGTATCACAGGCTTCATCGGAGAATAGTACATCTCTCGGATTGAGACATGTCGATGCAGCAAAGGCTTGTGAGGTACTAAACAAAGAGTTTGACAAAGAGATTTCAATGGGTCTCATGGAGAGTGTGCGTACTACAAGCAACCTCTCAACCGTTGCTATCGTTGGCGAGAACATGCGTCACAACGCCGGCATCATTGGCAAGTTATTCCAGACACTTGGCCGCAACGGTATCAACGTCATCGCATGTGCACAAGGTGGACAAGAGACCAATATCTCTTTTGTCATCGATGCCGACCACTTGCGTAAGACACTCAATGTTATCCACGACTCATTCTTCCTTTCGGAATACAAGGTCCTGAACCTATTTATATGCGGTGTGGGAACTGTTGGAGCAAGCCTCATAGAACAAATCGCTTCACAGCATGAGAAGTTGAAAAGCGATCATGGTTTGAAACTCAACGTAGTGGGAATTGCCAACAGCCGTCATGCTATATATGACCGCGAAGGACTTGACCTCACCAACTACCGCACAACCCTAAGAGAGAGCAAGGATAGCGACATCAATAAACTGCGTGAGGAGATAATAGAGATGAATATCTTCAACTCGGTTTTTGTGGACTGTACAGCCAATGCCGAAGTTGCAGCGATATATGATGAACTGCTGTCGCACAACATTAGCGTGGTAGCAGCCAACAAGATTGCCACATCAGGCAGTTATGAAAGATATAACAAACTGAAACAGATTGCACGCCAACGCAACATCAAATATCTCTTTGAGACCAATGTTGGTGCCGGCTTGCCAATCATAAGCACCATAAACGACCTTATCAACAGTGGTGACAAGATTCTAAAGATTGAGGCTGTACTTAGTGGAACACTGAACTTCATATTCAATGTTCTTAGCAAGGATGTTCCTATGAGCAAGGCTGTTGCTCTTGCCAAAGAGAAAGGATACAGCGAACCCGACCCACGCATTGACCTTTGCGGAAAGGATGTCATCCGCAAACTTGTAATTCTTGCACGCGAAGCCGGTCATGCGATAGAACAGGAGGATATAGAAGCAAATCTTTTCATTCCACAGGAACTGTTCGAAGGCTCATTGGAGAATTTTTGGGAGAAACTGCCTGAACTCGACGAGAGATTTGAACAGGAGCGTCTGTCACTAGTGGAAGAGAAGAAACATTGGCGTTTCATTGCCAAATATGAGAACGGCAAGGGAAGTGTCTCTTTGTGTAAGGTAAACGAGCGTCACCCGTTCTATCATTTGGAGGGAAGCAACAACATCATTCTGCTCACCACAGAACGTTACAAGGAGTATCCCATGCTTATTCAGGGATATGGTGCAGGTGCAAGCGTGACTGCTGCCGGCGTATTTGCCGACATCATGCGTATTGCAAATATTTAAACCGATATCACCTGTAATCCTTTAGCAATTCCTGTAACTGCTGACGGGTAAAGAATATACGGCTTTTTACCGTTCCCAACGGCAATCCTAGACGCTCGGCAATTTCACGATATTTGAATCCCGAGATATGCATCAGGAAAGGAATACGATAATCGCGTGGCAAGCCATAGACTACGCGATATATCTCCTTGCTGTCGTAGCCATTCTCGGTTATATAATTCTCAAATTCGCGAGGTTGATTGATATGAAATAGATTGTCGGTGTGATCAATGAATGTCTGATCACGCACCTCCTTACGGTAATTATTTATAAAGATATTACGCATTATGGTATACACCCACCCTTTGAAATTGGTATCGGGCGTATATTTATCCATGTTTCCCAATGCCTTCAACGACGTTTCCTGCAATAAGTCGTTCGCCTCTTCCTTATCAGCCGTCAGTTTATAGGCGAAGCGTTGCAGCTCCGACTGTACCTCAAGCAGTTCTCTCCTGAATCTTGCAGCATCCACAGTCCTCTGTTTTAATGTTTAAACCCTGCAAAATTACAGGGCATAAATATAGAACACTACAAGAGACTGTTTTGTTTGACAACAAGACGAATTTCTTGACTAAGCTTGATGGTTTTTAATATTTTTTAACCGCTGTAAGAAGAAGGGACTTTGAACTCGTTTCGCAAAAGAGTTTCCGTTGACCTAAACAGTTGCTCCGCAAACGCCACCCACGCGGTATAACATTCTGCTATACTACGCGTAACCTTCGGTTCTGCGATTGCCCCAAGGCAACTCTCATTGAGGACTTCAATGTTGCCTACGACAAACGTACCCCGCACGGCAGAAACTTCGCCTGTGCTACGCGTGACTATTGCTTTGTAATCGCTTCGGAAGGAGTAAATGAAAAAAGAGCCGAATTTTCGGCTCTTTTTTCATTTACTCCCACTCGACTAGAACCGTTAATTTATTGCTAAAAGTTTTAACTTAATTATCAATACTTTAATATCGTTATTTGCTCTAAAATAAGCAAACTGGTGTCAAGAACTGGTGTCGAAAGTGGTTATTTGATAGGTTCTACTGTATATCCTAG
>JAGCJL010000048.1 GCA_017647975.1 Bacteroidaceae bacterium
AGTCGGTCTCATTGCCCCAAAGATGCCATACAGGAAGGTCTCCTTGCTTGTCACATATATCCACCATTGTTGCAACAAATTCACCGGCTTTTTCGGGGTGTATGATTGTCATCAATGGTTGTTTGGCACGATATGTATCCCACAGAGAGAAGCAGGTGTAACGGGGTTTGTCACTGTTGTATATGTTGTCATCTGCTCCACGATAGTCTCCATTTACGTCGCTGAAGAGCATTGGGGCAATCATTGCATGGTACATTGCTGTGTAAAACTTGGTTTTAAGTTCAGTGTCACCGTCAATCTTTATGCGTGACAATTCGTTTTCCCAAGCTTGCAATGCTTTGTCAGCAATGGCTTGGAACTCCCAATCAGGCAGTTCTGTTTGCATTGCTAATTTTGCACCTTCAATACTAACGGGGGATATTGCAACTTTTAGTAGAACCTCTTCGCCATCTGTCGTAGAGAACGATGCACGTCCGTACATGTTTTCAGGTCCTTTCAGTTCGAACGATTCAAAGGGCTTTGCAAATTCTGCGACGAAGTATATTCTTTGGTTTTTTGCCCAACCTTTCGAGTAACGATAACCTACAATTCTGTTGTTACCCTCGGTTTGCATAAATGATTCTGTTGTTTTGTCCCAACAGCCACCATTTTCAAGATCTATGACAAGTGCTGCAGAATCTGATGCAGGGAATGTATAGCGGTGCAAGCCTACGCGTGCAGTTGCGGTCATCTCGGCTTTTATGCCATAACGTGTCAAAGGTACGGCGTAATAACCGGGTTTGGCAATCTCTTGTCTCCTGTCTGCCATTGACCAGAGACCACTTTCTGGAGAATTTATATCTCCACGTGAATAGGTTACTTCGCCTGTGACAGGCATAACGGTAATATCAAAGAGGTCTCCAATGCCGGTTCCGCTCAGATGGGTGTGCGAGAAACCGATGACGGTAGCCTCGTCCTGATGATATCCCGAACACCAGTCCCACTGCTGATTTATACTTGTCGGTCCTAACTGTACCATACCGAATGGTACATTTGCACCTACAAATACATGACCGTGTCCGCCACTACCTATCAATGGATTGACATAGTCGGTCACTCTCTCTTCTATGGCTGTGTTTTGTGTACATGCCACAATAAACAAAGGTAACGATAAAATAAAATTCCTTATTTTCATTTTGGCTCTTTCTTTAGTTTAAGTTCTATTTTTGCATTGTTGAGAAGTTGGTTGTGTGATATGCGATATCCACTCTTCCTGCTATTCACCTTAATTTCATCAATATAGTGGCAATCGGGCGATGGACGTTTGCATTCAATGGTTATCTTGCCATTGGGTAGTACGAGTTCTACATTATCAAAAACAGGAGTTGTTATTGTATAATAAGGTTCTCCGGGACAGTCCGGGTAAATTCCCAACATTGAAAATACAGCCCATGCCGACATGGTTCCGGTGTCATCGTTGCCGGGAATTCCATCGGGTGCGTTCTTGTAGTTCTTGTCGAGAATTTTCTTTACCTCTTTTTGTGTACGCCACTCCTCTCCATTAAAGCGACTGAATAAGTATGCATAGACAATGTCCGGTTCATTTGCCGGGTCATAAAGTTCGCTGTCGAAAACATTCTGCAAACTTTTTATAAACCTTGTTTTTCCACCCATTAGTTTTGTCAAGCCGTTAATGTCGTGTGGTACGGCAAATGTATAGCACCATGCCGACGCTTCGTGGAAACCTGGTACATTCTCGAAGTTTTTGCCTGTGGCGGGGTCAAAATCACCAAGGAATTTGCCCTCTTTTGTCAGTGGGCGTAGTGTTCCATGTTCCTTGCAGAAATAGCGGCGATAGCTTTGCGAACGTTTCAGGAATTCTTTAGCACGTGTTTTGTCGCCTAATGAGTCGGCAAGTTGTGATATTGCATAGTCGGCAGAGCAATATTCAAGTGCGTGTGATACCGAGTTGTCGCCTGAGAGGTCGTTTGAGAAATACCACAACGGTATATAACCATCCTTTAAATAAGGATCAATATCGGGGCGAATAGGATTTTTGCTACCTTCTGTTGTTGCCGATTTCAACATAGCCTCGTATGCCGTTTCTATATTGAAATCACGCAATCCTTTAATCCAACTATCGGCGATTACGATAGCTGCAGGGTCGCCTTCCATTGTAAATGTCTCTCGGCCGAACAACTCCCATCGTGGTAACCAACCCCAATCTTCGTACATGCCTACCATTGTGCGTAGCATGTCTGTTTGCTTTTCAGGGTAGGCGAGTGTCAGCAATTGATGTAAATTGCGATAAGTGTCCCAAAGCGAGAAAACACTGTAGCGTGTATAGTCACATTTGCCAATCTCGCCATTTTCCATTTTAGGGTATTCACCATTTACATCACTTATGGTGCAAGGATGTATCAGTGCGTGATAAAGAGCGGTGTAGAAAATTGTCTGTTGATCTTTTGTACCTCCTTTAACTCTTATTCGTCCAAGCTCTTTATTCCAAATTTCTACGGCTTGTGCATGAATCTCATTGAAATCCTTGCCATTTTGCTCAAAATCAAGGTTCTCTCGGGCGTTTTCTATTGAAACGAATGATACACCAATCTGCACACTTATCTGCTCGTTTTCGGCAAGATTGTCATAACAAAAGCGATATCCAATATTGTCACCGGCAATCTCTTTGTGGTAATTCTCGTATAGTTTGTATGTGCCGTCATCGGGTGTCCATTCCGCCTCAACACCGTTGAGTAGTGGTTGGAATTTCCATGCTCCGCTATGTTGTGGAACTTTTGATACACGCATGACAAAATATATAGGAAATACAGCTTGTGTCGTATAGCAGAATGTGCCGAGCAATTTGAAACCTTCTATTTCTGTGCTGCTTACACGACGTACCATGGCACCGCATTCGTTTGTCAATCCTTGTCCAAGGTTTAGAATGATATTACCTTTTCCTGCGGGAAAAGTATATCGCTCGCATGATGTACGTGTGGTAGCTGTAACTTCTGTCTTTATTCCGTATTTTGTCAGTCTGTTGCTGTAATATCCGGGTGAAGCTGTCTCGTCAGTATATTCCGAACCGTATGAAAAATAGTTTACGTCAAGTTCGCCAGCTGTTGGCATCACGAGAAGTGATGATGCTTCGGGGCAACCGACACCGCTTAATGCAACATGTGCATAGCCGGTGAAGAACTTGTTGTTGTATTCGTATGGTGCCGACCACCAGCGATTATCTTTATCAAAGACATTCAAGTCGGAACCCATGACATTGAATGGCACAACAGACATCATGCCATTAGGGGTTACAGCTCCAGGATTTGTTGTACCGAAATTGGTTGTTCCAATAAATGGATTAACTAAATCGGCGGGTTCCTGTGCTTGCGATGCCATTGCAAAAAAGAACATCGCTATATATAAAACTCTTTTCATATTCTCTTATTTTTTGTCCAATTCGCTAAGAGCAAATGCGTATGCTCCAACAGAAACTGCTTTGCTCGCTCCAAGTTGCGAAATTGCAATACCGATGCGTTTCTGGCTGTCGTAATCGACAAATCGATCTTCACCATAGACTTTTACTTTTTTCACCTCACCTTTAGCGAAAAGTTCAAATTCTTCAGGGTTGTCGAGGTTGTAAACATGCATTTGGACAAGGTTTACTTCATCTCCTGTCAGTGTGTGTAGTTTTGAACGCATCTCCTCGAGCAGAGCCGGCATAATCCAATGACTTGCGGCAGAGACACCGCCACCGATAACTACGAGTCCGTCAATGATTGTTACTGCTGTTGATATTGCGGCTCCGGCAATGCGGCCCAGAGATGCGAATGCTTCTTTTGCAGCCTCTTGATCGCCTTCCATATTGCCGTCTGCTATGGCACAAATATCTTTGGGCGTCAAACCGTGATTCATATTGCCACTCTTTTCACCGTAAACACGACATACAGCACGTATGGCAACTCCGTCTTCAACAATGATATTTGGCATCTCTTTGTGTCTTAGACAGAATGTCTCAACACAAGAATTGTCACCTCGGTTTAATCTGCCGTCAACTACAACGCCAATGCCGAATCCTGTACCAAGAGTGTAGCCTATGAGGTTCTTGTATTGTTTGTTTGAACCAGCCTCCTTAAGGCGATTATTTATCTGTGGAAGAACACCGCATAGAGCTTCGCCGTAAGCGAAAAGGTCTCCGTCATTATTGATAAATACAGGAACACCGAACTGTTTCTCTAAGAATGCACCCAATGCAACGCCTTCGCGGAACGACGGGAAGTTGGGCAGATAACCGCCAATAATGCCATTGGGGTAATCGGCAGGGCCGGGAAATGCGAAACTTATAGCAACGGGCTTCTCAGGGAGCTTGTCAAAAACTTGTCTGAAACCGTTTACCATATTGGCGAGGCACAGGTCAAGGTTGTGCGACTGTGCAGGTACTGAAACAGGCTCTACAATAAACTCACCGGCTTGCATTGCACCGAAAACGAAATTAGTACCACCTGCATCAAGAGTGGCAACTATGCGATTGTCTTTTTTGTACATGGTTGTATTTGTTTTATCTTGTTATTTCTTTGGTGTATTCTTTAATGATATTGATGGTTGTTGTGTCACTGTCAAATACGGAGTACCAGCCTTGCGGTTCATGTGGCGGATCGTTAAGAAAGTCATCGCCAGGTTTCCATACAAGCTCATTGGGACGGCCGCTGCCACTCCATCCCCAGAAATTACATCCGGCAAGCGGTTCTTTGTTTTTGATAGCATTTTTTACCTGTTCAAAGATATATCTGTAAAAAATATCCCGGCTGTCGGTTGGGATTCCTGTTCCGGCTTCGTTGTTCTGGCGTGAATATCCGAACTCCTCGATTACCAGCGGCTTGCCCAAGTGTGTTGCAAGTTCTATATGTTCTTTTATATATTTGCCACTGTAGGTACATGCCTTCTCTATATCTGCGTCCGGATTTTTGCGTGAAGCCCAGCCCCAATTTACTGGCCATATATGAATGGTAATATAGTCTATGTTCTTGTCTGCATGTATTGTTTCGCATAGCTCCATGTCCGCTTCGCAACCTATATAACCTTCACTTCCTGTTGAAACGAGGTGATTCGGATCTATCTCTTTGATTATTGCAGCAGCTTTAGCAATCCATGTTGCAAATTCCAGCTTAACCTCTTTAGAGAAAGGACGTGGTTCATTACATATTTGCCATGACATGATTGCCGGTTCGTCCTTGTAGTAACGGCCGGTGATGCTGTTCTTGCGTGAAACAATAGTCCTTATATAGTCGTAATAAAGTTCTTGTGCTGTTGTGTCCCGTGAAAAGTCAGAACAGTAATCGACATATTTATCATAACCGCCCTCGATGTTTGCATTAGGAGAGTCACCATAACCGCATTGTTTTAAATAGAATCCATAACCTCCACTCCAGTCCCATGCGTTGTTGAGATAAATGACAGCGTCCATTCCTCGTTTCTCAAGTTCTGCTATTGTGAAGTCCAGTCCACAGAGAATAGTGTCGTTGAGAATTCCCGGTGCTTCCTGTAAATATGGCTTTGCAGGATTGGCAAGGTCACTGCCTGCATCAGGGCCGGCAACAATACGTATGTTTGTTATACCAATTTCACGCATTATGTCAAGCTCTTTGCAGAATCTTTCTCTGTTACCGCCTTCGCCTGTTGATGCGAGTATTGAGGCATACCACATGTTTGTTCCTATAAAATAATATGGTTCTCCAGCTTTTGTGAATTGATTATTTGAAACTTTGATAATGCTGTTCTCAATGTCGCATTTGCAGCATGAACTTGTAGCGAATGCTGTGAATAGTATTGCAATGGTATGAATTAGTTTTTTCATGATTACTTTGTTTTTCACTCTTTTGCGAAGATAATAAAATGCTTTTATACAGCTTGAATTCTTATTAAGAATATTTTATCTATAATGTAAAAATCTCTTTTTCCCTTATTCTTCTTTATTTTTAAGGAACAATTTATATCTTTGCGAAGATAAACGCCAAGATGTTTGGAGTATAAGTTTGTAATTGATTATTAAAACAAAATAAATATTATGGAAATAACAAACAAATATTTGCGTGTGGCATACACATTGGTGTCACATCGTGATGGAGAGTGTGAAGAGGTGGAAAAGACAACACGTGAGCAACCTTTTGCTTTTTTGACAGGTGTGGGATATACTCTTGATGCTTTTGAGGAAAACTTGAAAGACCTTAAAAAAGGCGACACTTTTGATTTTACAATATCTTCGGCCGATGCTTATGGCGATTATGACCCCGATCATGTTCAGGATTTTGATCGTGAGGTATTTACAATAGACGGCAAATTTGATTCAGCCCATATCTATGCCGGAAATGTTGTAGAGATGATGCGTGCCGATGGCTCTCCAATTCTTGGAACAGTTAAGGAAGTTACTCCTTTGAAAGTTGTTATGGATTTTAATCATCCTCTTGCAGGTTGTGACTTGCAGTTCGTTGGCAGTGTCGTGGAATCTCGATTGGCTACAGATGCCGAGTTAAAGAAATTTTATGATTCTTTGAAGGCTTCTTGCAGTGGCGGCTGTGGTGGTTGTAAAGGAGGTAACTGCTCAGATGGAGGCTGTGAGGGCGGTTGTTGCCACTAATAAATAAGTAATATGAACAGTTTTGGTCAGCTTCTGCGTCTAACAACATTTGGTGAATCTCATGGCGTGGCAATAGGTGGCGTGCTTGATGGGCTCCCTTCGGGAGTCTATATTGACGAGGATTTCGTACGTGTCGAAATGCAACGTCGTCGTCCCGGACAAAGTAAAATAACAACGTCGCGTAATGAGCAGGATGAGGTTCAATTCCTGTCGGGTGTCTTTGAAGGATGTTCAACAGGTACGCCTATAGCGTTTATTATCGGTAACAGCAATAATAGAAGCGGTGATTACGATAATATGCGTGGAGTCTATCGTCCTTCGCATGCAGACTATGTGTATGATTGCAAGTATGGGATTCGAGATCATCGTGGCGGTGGTCGTTCGTCGGCTCGTGAGACTGCGGTACGTGTTTGTGCGGGAGCATTGGCGAAACTGGCATTGAAACAACTTGGAATAGAGGTGCTGGCATATACATCGCAGGTTGGTGACATTGCGTTGGACTGCGATTATACCAAGTATAATATCTACGAGACCGAAAACAATGCTGTACGTTGTCCCGATGCTGAAAAGGCTGCAGAAATGGAACAACTTATACTTGATGTTAAACGTGATGGAGATACAATAGGCGGAGTCGTTACTTGTGTCGTAAAAGGTGTTCCTGCAGGTTTGGGTGAACCTCTATATGCAAAGCTGACATCATCTTTGGCTCATGCGATGTTGTCAATAAATGCCGCAAAAGGCTTTGAATATGGCAACGGCTTTGATGCAGCAACAGGCCGTGGCTCACAGCAGAATGATATATTTCATAATGTCTTAGGGGAAATAAAGACTGCATCTAACAATAGTGGAGGTATACAAGGGGGTATATCGAATGGTAACGATATATATTTCCGTGTTGCATTTAAGCCTGTTGCCACTCTGTTAATGGAACAAGCAACGGTGAAATCAACAGGAGAAGAGACTGTGTTGCAGGCTAAAGGACGTCATGATCCTTGCGTTGTACCGCGTGCAGTTCCTGTTGTAGAGGCAATGACGGCACTTGTTATCCTTGATAATTATCTTATTGATAGGGCAAGGAAAGGCTTGTTCTTGTAATGTTTCTGAACTATGGGAAAAACCGCAAGTAAAAGCAGAACGACATCAAATGTTGGTTTTATTACCAAAATTACGGAGCGAATGGACAAACTTAGAATGATTGTCCTTTTGTTCTTCTTCGTCGGCGTGTGGGGAGTGTTGTCTTTTTATGAAAACGCAACCTTGTTCCGCATAAGCGATTTGTCATTATTTTTATTCGACGAGGTCTATTTTAATGAAATGCTATCAGTGCCAGCCGGGCTTTTGATGTATGTGTCAAGTTTTTTTGTACAATTCTTCCATTATCCGGTTTTAGGTGCAACTATATATATCGCACTGTTGTATTTAGTATATAGGTTGACAATAAAGATCTTTGAAATCCCAAAGAGGTATTGCTTGTTAGCCTTGATTCCGGTAACAGCTCTTTTGGCTGCCAATACACAGCTCGGTTATTGGATTTTTTATCTAAAAATTCCGGGCTATTACTATGTTGTACTGTTGGCGGTACTTGCTATTCTTATGGCATTGTGGGCATTCAAGAAGTTGGGTGTGTATTGGCGAATATTTTTTGTTTTGTCATGGTTGTTCTTAGGATATCCTCTTCTTGGATTTTATGCTTTAGCAGGGGCAATGCTGATGCTGTTTCTGACAATAGTTAATGTTGATTCTGTTAAGGATTGTAAGTGGGCTCATAAACTGTTGGTCATAATAACAGTTTTGGCAATATTTGCAGTTCCATATCTCTATTACCATATATATACGACAGTGGCATTGAATAATGTCTATATGGTTGGTTTGCCTTGTGCTCAATGGGGGCAGGAATATGTTAAGAATGTTGAGCATGAAAGTTTTTCTTATTGGCATTGGGTGTATATTTATTGGATACCTTTTATCGTGCTTTTCTTTTCTTATTTTTCTTTGCTCGCCGCAAAGAAAGTAAGAAGGTTGTTGAATGTGAATAATCTTGATATCGTTGTTTCTCTTTCTTCGGTTGTTTTTGTTGTTTTGTTTTTGTCTATATTCTGGTATAATGACAATAATTATAGAATAGAGAATAAGCAGAACATGGCAATGTGGAATGAAAAATGGCGCGAAGTTGCTGATTTTGCCAAAGAGACCGAGCTGCCGACACGTCAGATAGTGATGAATAAAAATTTGGCATTGCTTAAATTGGGTGTAATTGGAAACGAGTTGTTTAGCTATCCCGACGGCAGTGCAGAAATTCTTTCTCCTATGATCGTTCATCTGACTCAAACGGGAGGTAAAATGACATATTTCCAATATGGCAAATTTAATTTCTCTTATCGTTGGTGTGTTGAAGATGCAGTTGAATACGGCTGGCGATATGAATATCTAAAACATGCTGTTCGTTCCATGTTGTTATCCGGTGAATATCGATTGGCGTTGCGGTATATAAATATTTTAAAGAGGACACTTTTCTATCGTGATTGGGCCGAGGAGATGGAAATGTTTGTTGAGAATCCAGAACGTATCGCTAAGGAGAAAGATTTTTATATGCCATTGCAAATGGCATGTTACAATGATGCTCTTGATGTTGATGAGTCCTTCGTTGAAGCCTTTCTTACAAAAAACTTCGGCTATATACCCGAAGATGCTTCGCCAATGTATATTGAAGTGGCATTAACTTCGGCTATGATTCGCAAGGATATGAAAAGTTTTTGGTTTGCATTCGACAAGTATCTGAGAGTATGCAATCCGAAAAAACTTCCCAAGCATTATCAAGAAGCAGTGCTGTTGTTTATGAATCTTGATAAAAGCAATACCGTAACAATAAGTGACGGTTTTATGGAACGTTATATATCAAGTTCAATAGAACGTCGCTTGTCTTCTTTTGTGGGCAAGACGAAACAGTATAAAGGAATGAAAGAGGAAGATATGGCTCCTTATTTTAAAGAGTATAGTGATACTTATTTCTACTTTTATTTCTTTGTGCGTAAAATAAAGACAAACTGATAAAGTTGAAGAATTATGAGACTTATAATAAAAAAAACTCTATGTCTTGTTTGGTGTATCGGTCTATTGATATGCTATTCTTGTTCTCCGGAAATACCAGAAAGGTTTGTTGTTGTTGAAAAAGAACCGTTAATATATCCGGATTATATAGGAGTTACAGTCCCCTGCAATATAGCTCCTTTGAGTTTTAGAATAAATGAAACTGGTACAGCTTTTGTTACAAGATTTTCATCTCCCGATATTGATATTGATATCTCCGGTAAAGATGCAGTAGTGCCTCTTAAGGAATGGAGTATGTTGATGAATAATGCAAAGGGAGGTGAAATAACAGTTGAAACTTATGTAAAGAGTGATGCCGGATGGTTGAAATATACACCGTTTAAGATTTCTGTATCGGCCGATTCCATAGACCCTTATATATCGTATCGCCTGATACCTCCCTCATATGTGGCGTATGAAAATTTAAGTATATGCCAACGTGCTCTTTCTTCATACGATGAGGATGTCATTTATCATAATATGCTTGGCGGTAGCGAACCAAATGGGCAGTGCATAAATTGCCATGCCTATAAAAATTACAGGACTGATAATATGCAGTTTCATGTGCGTCAGTATAATGGCGGAACTGTTTTTGTTCATGACGGTGAGATAAAAAAGATAAATCTTAAAACCGATTCTACAATCTCGGCCGGTGTGTATCCGGCGTTTAATCCTAAATATGATGTTGTTGCTTATTCGGTAAACAATACAGGCCAAATTTTTCATACAAAGCATGCAAATAAAGTTGAAGTGCAGGATAAGGCTAGTGATGTGATAATATATAATCCTGTAGATGAGACGGTTATGCATGTTGCGAATAGTGATGTCGATTTGGAGGTTTTCCCGGCTTGGGCTCCGGACGGCAAGACGCTTTATTATTGTTCGGCTCATTTTGAAAAGCTTGATACATCTTTGACAGCCGAGGCGGAAATGATTATTCGCTATAGAGAGGTAAAATATGATATTTTGCGTCGTTCGTGGAATCCCGAAACGGGAGAACTTGGTGCTGTTGATACAGTGTTTATGGCCTCTAAAATTGGGCAGAGTGCTACGTTCCCAAGAATATCTCCTGATGGACGATTCTTGCTTTTTGCAATGGCTGAATATGGTTGTTTTCACATATGGCACAGAGATGCCGATTTATATGTGATGGACTTGGAGACAGGGGATTATCATGCTTTGGATAAAGCAAATTCGGAGTCCCCGGAGAGCTATCATTCATGGAGTAGTAATGGACGCTGGATTCTTTTTGCAAGTCGTCGCGATGATACAAATTACAGCCGTCTTTACATAGCCCATATAGGTGCCGATGGAGTGGCTGAAAAGGCGTTTGTTTTACCACAGAAAACACCTGAATTTTATGACTTTTTTGATAGGTCCTATAATGTTCCTGAGTTTATGGTTGAGCCGGTGTCTGTTACTCCGCAGGAGTTTGCCAAGGTGGTTTCAGGTGAGGCAAAAACTGTTAAATACAAGTCTTTTGATAAGTAAAAATTAACATTTGATTGTTAATAAAATAAAAAAGTTAAAATCTTCCGTTTTGCTCAAAAGAAGAGAAAGCGGGAGATTTTTTTTGTTTTAAATGTGAAAAAAAACGGTTTTCGATAAAAAAAAAGTGGTATTTATGCTAAGATTTATTTAAAAGTCTTATTTTTGCACATTATGTAAGGGTGTATTGTGCCTTTAGGTGAAATGATAAAAAACGAAAAAAATAATAATTAATAATTTTGTACTTATGTTTATGCACCGTTTAAGAAAATTTGGCAGAGCATCGCTTTTTGCGTTGTCAATGCTGCTTGTTGGCGGTTCGTTGAATTCTTGTAAGGATTGGCTTGATGATTACAAGTATGACAACGAGGAACCAGATTGGTTAGGCGCAAGTGTCTATGACTTCTTGAAAGAGGGTTCGTCTGGTCACACCTACAACAATTTTGTGGCACTTATTGACAGTTTGGGTGAAAAGGAAACACTCGCTCATACTGGTAGTAAGACATTGTTCGTGGCTGACGATGCAGCCTTCGAGCGTTTCTACGAGAATAACCCATGGGGTGTAAAGAGTGTTGGTGAAATGACACAGGCTCAAAGAAAAGTTCTTCTTTACAATGCAATGCTTGATAATGCCTTGTTGCTTGATATGATGTCCAGCACAGGTTCAGGTAGCGAAAAGGAGGGAACTTGTTTGCGTCGTTCTACTTCATTTGCGGTAATAGATACAATACCTCTTGTTGATGGCTCTTTTGTGGAGAATCATAAAGGTTGGCCAACATACAACAAGTATTGGAATGTTCTTCGTGGTGCAAACAGAAGCAAGAAGATGCGTTTGGCAATGGACGGAACTGTTCCTATGATGGTTCATTTCTTTGAGGAGTACCTCAAGAATAACTCAATAAGTGCAAGCGATATTGAATTCTTGTTCAAGAAAAACGGCGTATCAACAAAATCTTTCCAGATGGGTGATGCTCTTGTTTTCAACCGTAAAATGGTAACAAGTGATATTGATGCCGGCGAGTTCTCAGAGGATACAATGACCATAACATGTAAGAACGGTTATGTTTATCGTTTGGACGATGTGTTGTTGCCTCCAACAAATATGGCGGGCGAGTTGCGTTTGCGTAAAGATACAAGAATCTTCAGTCATTTGTTGGACCGTTTCTGCATTCCTGTATTTGATGCCGGCTTGACATCAGATTTCAAGAAACGTTATGGAGAAAATGACAGTATTTTCCGTTTGCGTTATTTTGCTAAAGATGGTTTTAGCAGTTATGAATTGCTTAAGACAACCAATTCTAATCCTTTGCCCGACGAGTTGTTGAACTATGATCCGGGATGGAATACATACAATAACAGTCGTGCTAAAGAAGAGGATATGGCTGCAATGTTTGTACCAAAAGATGAAGTATTGTATGATTATTTCGCATCTTCAAAAGGTGGTGGCCGTTTCTTGATTGACCGCTTTGCTCCTAATGTAAAAGTTGCGGAAAGCTATTCTCCTGAAAGTGTTGACCTTTTGTTGAGTGCTCTTGACAGTGTACCTCAGGTTAACGTTGTTTCTTTCTTGAATAACTTGATGAAGAGTACATTTATTGGTACAGTGCCAAGTAAATTCGAAAAGGTGACAAATGACGCCAACGATGAAATGAATCTTGAAGAAAAGCATGTGGACGAATGCATTATTGCTAATAACGGTGTAATATATATATTGAATACTGTATTTGCTCCAGCTGCCTATTCTGCAGTTTCTGCACCAACATTGGTTAATGAGAATATGCTTATAATGCGTAACATCATCAAGCAGTTGCGTTATGACTACTATTTGCTTGCGATGGATGCTGAGTATAGTTTCTTGGTTCCTGATGATAACAGTTTCGTTTATTACGATCCTGTAACATTCGGTAGTGCAGTCCTTACTCCTACTATGTATAAATTCCATTATGACAAAAATCGTCCGGAGGGTAATGGTGCAACAGAATTGTGGGCTGAAAAGTTCTATGTTAATTCCAAGACATTGGAGATTGATTCAGTTTTGAAGTATGTAGGCCCTTATGGAATTAGCGGTTCAAACTTTGATGGTGGTGCTGACGCTGCTTTCATGAAAAACCGTATGACCGATATTATGGAATACCTTATTATAGTACATGACGAGGGTGAGGCATTCTCTCCTAATAAACAGTATTATAGTACTAAGGGTTATGGTACAGTGAAGGTTGATGCAAGTGATGCTTCCAATATAAAGATTTATGGTGGTGAGCAAATAGAAACCGGTACAGAAATGTTGGTTGCTGCAAGCCATACAATGGAGAACGGTATAACATATAATACAGTAGCAAAAGAACAGGATATTGACTCAGTTCGTTTCTACTCTTCTATACCAACACCTCCTACAAAATCTGTATATACAAATATGCAGAAATACGGAGCTACAGATACCGATATTTATTATGAATTCTTCCAGTTGTGTTCACCAAACGACTTCTCAAATCTTTTGGAGAAGATGTTCAAGGAAACAGCTGAAGATTACGAAACAAGTAAAGCGGACTCTTTGAGATTGTATTCTATCTTCCTTAGCGAGTCAGACGGTACAGCTATCAATACAGTGCCATTCTTCAATACATATCATTATACAGTATATGTGCCATCAAATGCATCTATAAAGGATATGTATGCTCGCGGCTTGCCAACATGGGAGCAGGTAAAGGAATGTGCCGAAAAATATCCATTGAAGGCTGCATCGGCAATGAGACAAATCAATTCATTTATTCGTCATCATTTCCAGGACAACTCGGTTTATCATGATAAATCAGAATTTACAATACCTTCACCCGAAGGTGCTCCTTATAAAGAAGCTACATTCGCAACATCTGTTATCAATAATGAAACAGGACGTTTCTATGAGACATTGGTGAAGAGTGCCGCTAATAATGCGACAATTATTGTAAAAGACCAGCTTACTGATAAGAATGACGAAAATGCCTGGGCTAAAGTGGTAAATACACCTGGCCAGGAAAACATTACATGGAATGTGATGTGTCGTGATATTATTTATGAGGTAAATTCAAGCAAAGAGCCAACAGGAATTGCAACCTCTTCATTTGCAGTAATACAACCATTGGATCGTGCATTGCTTAATAAGGGAATGTTCGGTTATGATGGTCGTTTCCGTCGTTTTGCTCAGACCGGTGACCCTGTTGATATAATTACAGTTTCAGGTGGTGCTGCAGGTAACGCCGGTAATGGTGCTGAATGTTATCTTGTTGCAAAGAGCGGAAAGAAAGATATTCAGTTGAATGACACACTATCGGTAGAGGCTGAAACTGCATATCTAATGAAGCCTATAACATCAACTGATAGCGAATGGAATGAGACAATGACACGCGAAGCGTTGATAACCATAGATGATGCACCGGTGCTTATTACAACAGACGGTTATCTCCTTGAGGTTATTGAAGATACAGAAATGGAAACAACGGTTATTCGCTTTAAGACCGTAAAAGGAACTGATGGTAAGGATTATAAGATAATGGTAGATAATAATGGAGTTGAAATCTCCGGAAAAAGATTACCACTTTATAACTAATCCGGTAAATAATAATGATTTAGAATAAACATAATAGCCATGATAAAAATAAAGCATTTATTATTACTCGTGCTTTTCTGTACTATCGCAAGTACAGCATTCGCTCAAAAAAGTGCGAGAATTTCCGGTACGGTTTTTAGTGACGCCGAGGGACCGCTGATTATGGTGAACATTACCGAGCGTGACAAAAGCAATCGTATCATCGAGTATTGTCAAACCGACTTTGAGGGTAACTTCTCAATGATCGTTAAAAACACAAGTAACGTTCTTGAAATTACCTACATTGGTTACAAGACTCAGAGAGTGGAGATCGGTGACCGCACTGTCTTTGAAATAAAGATGGTAGAGGACAACGTACTTGAAGATGTTGTCGTTGTTGCAAAACAGGTAACCCGTGCTGGTGGTTTGGATATTCTTGAGCGTGAGGTGACTCATGCAACACAGAAGATCAGCATGGACGATATGGAAGGTCTTTCTTTCTCTTCTGTCGATCAGGCCCTTCAGGGACAGATTGCCGGTCTTGACGTTGTCTTTAACTCTGGTGACGTTGGTTCTGGTACACAGATGCGTCTTCGTGGTAACTCAATGCTTGAGGGTGATGCAACTCCTCTTATTGTTGTTGACGAAAATATTTTTGAGGTTGATGAAGGTTCATTCAATTTCGAGGATGCTACCAATGAAAGTTTTGCAGAGCTTTTGATGATTAACACTGAAGATATTGCCGAGATTGAGGTACTTAAAGATGCTGCTTCTTGTGCTATTTGGGGTTCAAGAGGTGCTAATGGTGTCATCAAGATCAAGACAAGGCGTGGTAAGCGTGGTCCTACACGTGTGAACTTTTCATACAAGTTCAAAGACAAGTGGACACCAAGCGGTATCAATTTGCTTAATGGTGACGACTACACAATGCTTATCAAGCAGGCTCTTTTCAATGTAAACCAGCAGGCTTACGATATTCCGGAGTTGAACTATGACAAGAACTTCGCAGAATATGAGAACTATAACAATAATACCGATTGGGTTGATGCAGTTTCAAAGCATGGTTACACCAACGACTACAACTTGAACATCAGTGGTGGTGGTGAAAAGGCAGCATTCCGTATTTCGGGAGGTTATTATAGTGAGACCGGTCAGGTAATTGGACAATATTTGCATCGTTTTACAACACGTCTTGCTCTTGACTACTACGTGTCACAGCGAATCAAGGTAATTGCCGACTTCTCGTTTACTTATAACAAGCAGAGAAAAAATACTATTGACTTGTTGCATAACGCACAATTGATGATGCCTAACATGAGCATCTACAAACAGGATGATAATGGTGTTGATACCGATGAGTATTATGCAATGCTTAAATATGCAAATCAGAATATTCTTGAGCAATCATTGTTCGGTAGAAAAAATCCTGTGGCAGTTGGTGAGTTGGCAGAGTATTACAACGAAAACTACAGTATAAATCCTCAGATTACATTTGAATATAATCTTTTGGGTCTTGAGGATAACGAGACACAGTTGAAATACCGCGGTATGGTAAACCTTGGTGCTTCTACAGCTTCGGGTTCTGTGTATAGTCCTGCAGCTCTTTCTATGGATGATTGGACTGCAAGTGAGAAGAATAAGTCTGAGAGCAATGACAGTAAGAGTCTTAACTTTACAACTCGTCATGAGTTGGTGTTTACTCCTTACTTGGGCAACAGAGATCACTACCTTACAATGAATGGTACTTTTGAGTTGTCAACTGGTAGTGGTAATTCACAGTATGCAACAGCTGTAGGTCTTCCAACCGGTAACATTAGCAGTTCTACAGTAGGTTCAAAATTGCAGTCAACAGGTACAAGCAAGTGGGAGAGCCGCAATGTGAACTTCAGATTCCAGGCACACTACTCATACAAGTCTAAATATATGTTGGGTATAACAGCACGTGCCGAAGGTAATACAGCGATGGGTGACGATAGAAAGTGGGCCCTTTATCCGGCAATCTCGGCACGTTGGAATATCTCAGATGAGCCTTGGATGGAATGGGCAAAGCCTGTTGTAAATATGTTGTCATTACGTCCCGGTGTTGGTCTTGATGGTCACGCACCTGGTGAGAATAAAACATTCAACAGCTACTCATCTTATGGATATAGCTATCTTGGAATGGCGGGATTTGTAATGGACGGTATTCGTTTGACCGACCTTCGTCGTTCACAAAAATGTGAGTGGAACATTGGTACTGACTTCGGTTTCTTTAATGATAAGGTAACCGGTGCATTCAACTACTACGATGGTACGACTTATGATCAGATTATTTCTGGTTACAAGATACCATCATCAACAGGTTATTCAAGCCTTGCTTACAAGAACTCCGGTACTGTACGCAACTCAGGTTGGGAACTTAACCTTAATGTAAACAACATAAAGTTAGCTAAGGATTTCTCTATGTCAGTATTCTTCAATATCGGTAAGAACTATAACGAGATTGTTGAACTTGAAGATGCTTATCTTGAGGAGCGTAATGGCAAGTACGAATATCCTGAGAATACAAAATATTTGCCACGTATCCAGATTGGTAACCCAAGTGGTGCCATTTATGGTTTCCGCTATAAGGGTGTTTACCGTTACAGTTACAAGAATTGGGAGAAGGCTCTCGAGGTTGAGGCTAAGCAGAAGGCTTTGTATGGCGATGCTGCAGACGAGAGAATGTGGAGCTGTCCTATTGTTCGTGATGCTGACGGTAATGTCGTTTATGAGGCCGACGGTACACCAAAGAAGATGTCATTGTTCTTTGATAACGAGACTTTGACCTCATACAATAACTATGAGTTCCGTGGTGGTGATGCAATTTATGAGGATATCAATCATGACGGTACAATCAACCAGTTGGATATTGTATATCTTGGAAACTCAAATCCTGGTGCTCAAGGAGGTTTTGGTTTGAACTTCCGCTATAAGAAATGGTCATTGAGGACAAACTTTACATATCGTCTTGATGTGGATGTAGTAAATACTTCTCGTATGGCATTTGAGAATATGTCAACTTTTGACAACCAGAGTGTAGCCGTAAACTGGCGTTGGCGTAAAGAAGGTGATATGACAGAGATACCACGTGCTGTATATGGTAGTGGTAACGCATACAACTATCTTGGTAGTGACCGCTATGTTGAGGATGCATCTTTTGTACGTTTCTCATATCTTCAGCTCTCTTATTCATTCGATCGTGAAATGTTGAAGAAAATCGGTTTGAGTTCATTGAATATTTCTGCTTCTGCAGACAACCTTTACTTCTGGACAAAATATACCGGTCTTGAGCCTGAGGTTGCAAGCGGTGGCGATGGTATTGCTTATGACAACACCAAGACACCTCGTTCACGTTCATATACACTATCACTATCAGTAGGTTTCTAAAAGTTGATGATTATGGAAAAAATATTCAATATATATAAAAAACAGGTTCTAGTGCTTGCTGTAATATTTGCAACACTAATGACCTCATGTACCGATTATTTGACAATCATACCGCCCGATAAAATTGTACATGAACACTTTTGGCAGACAAAAGATGAGGTAAATGGTATGATGGCAACAAGTTATTTGAAGTTGCTTAGCGGAGACGCTGTTTCAAGAGCAATTGTTTGGGGCGAGTTGCGTGCCGACAATATGAAATATCCGGCTAACTATAGTAAGGATATAAAATATATCGTTGAGGCAAACTTGTTGGATGATAACCAATATTCACGTTGGGGAATTTATTACGAGGCTATCAACTATGCAAACCTTGTAATAGAGTATGCTCCATTGGTCGTTGACCGTGACCCTGATTTTGGAGAAGGTGATCTTAATGTAGTGCTTGGTGAGATGTATGCAATGCGTGCGTTGTGCCATTTCTACCTTGTGCGTACATTCCGTAATATACCTTTGGCCTTGCAGCCTGCGGTAAACGATGCAGAATTACCTAAATATGAGCAAGTACATCCAATGGTTGCACTTGATTCAATCATGGTCGATCTTGACCGTGCCGAGAATCTTGTTTTGGAAGCCGGAGTATTTACAACCCCTGCAAGCAACTATGGTCGTATAACAAAGAATGCGGTTTTGGCAATAAAAGCCGATGTAAACTTGTGGCGTGCTGCTTTTGCAACATATTATGAGGGTGATGCTGAATATACTCCAACAGCAACTGTTCAGGAATATTATGATCTTTGTATAGAGAACTGTCAGGATTTGTTGGACAATATGGACAGAAAGTTCAAAGAGGATAATAAAAACAAGCCTATGGTAATTGATTATCCTTATCATTTGATACAGAACGAAGGTTTGCTTGAGGATATAAAGAGAACAAGACGCAGTACAGCCTATAATTCAATATTCGGAGCAATGAACTCTTCTGAGTCAATCTTTGAATTGCAGGTAGAAGGTGACAATATGAAGAATGGCTATTGCTATGGTGTATATAATATGTACGGTTCAGAGGGTAATCCCGGTGCAGTAGTTGTTCCAAGCAACTTTATGTCAAATTATCAGAGCGATGACTTGCGTCGTACTTCGTTCACAAACATTCCTATCACATCTTCGGGTGATAACAAGAATGATATCTGTATTGCAAAATATACCGCAGCAGCATCTCCTGCTTCGGAGTATCGTAAGACAAACCAGTTCGATGCAAACTGGATTGTATATCGTAAAACAGATGTTATGTTAATGATGGCCGAGGCGTTGGTTGCACAAGAAAATCCTTCAATGGATGAAATAAAGAAAGCATTCAATATTGTAAAGGTTGTCAATACACGTTCAAGAGTTGACTCTACAAAAATTGTGAATCCATTGTCAGAGTCAAAATATATGGAACGTAATGCTTGTCTTGAACTTGTGCTTAAAGAGCGTGCATTGGAACTCTCTTTTGAGGGTAAGCGTTGGTACGACCTCGTGCGTAAGGCATTGCGTGAGAAGACTACCAATAACATTACTTTCGTTGCCGACAAACTCGATAGTAACTCGGGTGTAGTAAAGAGTAAGATGTCTTCAATTGACGGTCTGTTCTTCCCAATATATATTGACGAATTGCGATATAATAAATTGTTGAAACAGAATCCTGCATACGATACAGTTGGTTCTACAACGGAAATGAATTAAATATTAAGTGAAAATAAGGTTTATAGAATTTTATAAAGTCCTTTAGATCAATATAAAAATAGATTTTATGAATACGATGTTTAAACATAGAATTCTTGCAGGTGCACTCTTTTTTATGTCGCTTATAGGTTTCTCTTCTTGTGACGATAAAATTGATGGCTTGCAAGTGACAGAAGAAGCTCCGTTTGCAGATAAGACTTTGTACGAGGTAATTGCAAATGATAGTGAGTTGTCGGACTTTTTGGAAGTAATAAAAAGTTGTAGCATTGAAAATCGTGATTTTGCCGATTCTCTTCTTAATAAAGCACGCGTTTATACAGTTTGGGCACCACTAAACAAATCTTTTGATAAGCAATATTGGTTGGATAAAATAGCCAATGGTGAACGCGAAGATGTTGTCAAGACATTTGTCTTTGCTCATATTGCCAATCATTTGCATCCTGCAAACGGCGAATTGAAGAAAGGCAATCAGGTTATTATGTTAAATACCAAAATGTCTCAGTTTGAAGGTGATTATAAGACAGCTGAATACTCTTTTAGTGGTTGCAGACTTGTTGACCTTAATGAAAGAGTATGGAATGGTATGTTGCATAAGATATCCGGTATGTCTGAATATGAATATAATATTTGGGAGTATCTTAAAATGGGTTCAGCCTATATTAACGGCTATGAGATTGATTCTGTTGCAAATTATCTATACTCTTTTGACGTAGTGGAGTTCTCTCCGGGTTCTAGTATCTTAGGTCCAATTAAAGATGGAGCACAGACATATCTTGATTCTGTTTTTGTAAAATCAAACCGTATGTTGAATGTGTATAACGGTGTTGGTCCTCTTGATGCCGAAGACTCACTCTATACTGTATATATCCCAACAAACGATGTTTGGAAAGCAGCTCTTGTTGATGCAAAGAGATTCTATCACTATGATTATAAACAGAATTTGCCTGCAGCAATGGACTCTGTTTATATCGACTCTTTGATGAACTATTATCCATATTTCAATATCATCAAGTATATTTCATATAGCGATAATGAGCAGCGTTATGTTTCAAGTCCAGACTCTATAATACCAGCATATCGTGGTGGTAAAAGACCTCTATTTGCAAAGTCACAGCTTGATAACGGAAATGTTGTATTCAGCAAGACTCTTTCTAATGGTACGTTTAAAGTTGTAAACAAATTGCCATATTCTTCAGCCGAATTGTGGTATGATACAATTAGAATAGAGGGAGAGGATACAGAGATGCGTACTGCTGTAAGTAACTGTATTGAGTATCCACGTTATGCACCGTTGAACCAGATAAATCCGATATTTGGTGGAAATGCAAAAATTTCAGGAAACAGATATTTTGAGGGATTTTCTGAAAAAGACAAAGCATCGGCAACATTCTGTTTGCCTAACGTGCTTTCTGCAAAATATAAAGTTGCGATTATTGTAGTTCCAAAGCATATTACGAACACAAAGGTGGATGATGACGAGTTGTTGCCATCTCGATACAATATTACAATTTCACAGTCTGAGGCCGGAATTTTGTATGATAGCAAACGTAAGATCAAGAGTGATCCAACACGTTTGGATACTATATTCTTGACTGTTGATGATACAGATGAAATAGCAACAATAGAATTCCCTTACTGCGAATACTATAATACATATAGCAGTAAAGACTTCTCTGCTAAATTGACTTTGGAAACCGACGGTGGTGCAAGACCACAGAATTATGATATGTCATTAAGAATTGATGCAATTCTTTTGATACCGGTTCTTGATACAGAAGAATAATTTGTATGATGAAAAAAAGGAAATTAAATATGTATATGCGACAAATTATGCAATTAGTGGTGGCATTTATAGCTATGATGCCATCAGTCGTTACCGCATCAAATACACTTGTTGACGGTAATGTGACGAGCGATCCCGTTAAGGAAAAAGCTGTTGTTGCAAATGATGTACGTACTGTCGTAGGTACAGTATATGATGCTGCAACAAATTTGCCAATGGCGGGTGTACGTGTTCAGGCGACCGGTCATTCTAAGGTTACTACTATGACAAATGCCGAGGGT
This sequence comes from Bacteroidaceae bacterium, assembly GCA_017647975.1. Lineage (GTDB taxonomy): Bacteria > Bacteroidota > Bacteroidia > Bacteroidales > Bacteroidaceae > HGM04593. Next base: position 21,948 of record JAGCJL010000048.1, read on the forward strand.
AAGTATAAATTGAATATCCCTTCGTATGTAACAATGTTGAACTTCTCAACACCAGAGTATCTGTTGGTTCAGCGTCCGGTTGGCAAGAAAGATGTCATCAATGTACGTCTCTATACCGATAAATTCAGCGAGAATTATAGTGATGATATCATTATTACAGCTGAACGCAGTCTTGCAGCAGAGAACTCGTCTGCAATAACCATTGATTCTGAGATTCAGAATAAACTTGGAGCAGATGTCCGTTCTGTTACACGTTCCGGAGCTATTGGTGTTGGTGCTGCAATGTTTATCAGAGGTATAAACTCTTTGAATGCAAATACTCAGCCTCTCTTTGTAGTGGATGGTGTTATTTGGGATATGCAGGAGAACTCTGAGGCTATCCACATGGGTATCTACAATAACATTCTTTCATCAATTGATGTAAATGATATCCGTGAGGTTAAAGTTTTAAAGAATGCAACAGCAATATATGGTGCTCGTGCTGCAAATGGTGTTGTAATCATCAATACCAAACGTGGTGAGAGTATGGCTACACGCATTACAGCGAATATCTTCGCCAATGTAGCTCTTGAGCCGGAAACATACAAGATGCTTGGTGCCGAAGAATATCGTCTTTATGCGAACGAACTTATCGGAACAATGGATGTAAATCCAAACCGTAACATTCCTTTCTTGCGTGCAGACGAAGATTTCATATATTACAAGAAGTATCACAATGATACCGATTGGACCGACTTGGTTTATCGCGAGGCTGTTACACAGAACTATAAGGTAAATGTAGAGGGTGGTGACGATGTTGCTATGTATAACTTCTCATTTGGTTATACAATGGGTGATTCTCCATTGAAAAACAACTCGTTCGACCGTTTGAATATCCGTTTGAATTCAGATATCGTTCTTGCCGATAATTTCAAGACACGTATTGATATTTCATACGCACGTGTAGCTCGTGAGTTGCTCGATGATGGTTTGCGTGAGGATGAGACCGCATTCCCGTTGACATCTATCGCTGCACTTGCCGATGTTAAGTCGCCATTCTTGAGCGAGTATCGTTATTCAACATCGGGCGAGAGAAGTAACATTCTTGATGTTGCCGACTCTTATGCCTATGATATAGCTAAGGCTGCCGGTGTTGCTTATCCAAATAATGCTCTGTATAACCCAATGACAATCCTTACCAAAGGAGAGGGTACTCAGAAGAATGAAATGGAATATACAAACCTTGGTATTACTGCGGCTCCTGAATTGAAATTGGGTAAATTCACAATTACCGAAACATTCAATTACTCTTTGCATAGAGTCAGTGAAAAGTATTATCTCCCTTATTCAACATCGGCTGATAACAACTATTATCATTTCTATGTAAAGTCACTGAATGGAAGAATCGGTAACTACATTTCATCTTCTTTTGGTAAGGAGAGTGCTATATCAACCGATACACGTGTTGCCTGGAACAATACATTCGGTGCTCATGCTTTTGATATTTTCGGTGGTTTCCGTTATACAAGATTTAATCTTGACTCAAACTCTATTGCCGGAGCAAACTCTGGTAGTGACAATGCCTTCAATGTTTCGTCAGGATTGGATCACTTGAGCAATGATGGAAGTAAGAATGTTTGGGCTAACATTGCATGGTATCTATCGGCTGATTATTCATATAAAACTCGTTACTTCTTGCAGTTGGCTGCATCATTGGAAACATCTTCACGTTTTGGTGTTAATGCTGCAGGTGCAATGAAGATTGGTGGTGTTTCATGGGGCTTCTTCCCATCGGTACAGGCAGCATGGCTCATCTCTTCAGAACCTTGGTTCAAACCTACAAGAGCAATCAATATGTTGAAATTGCGTGCAGGTTTTGATATTACCGGTAATGATGCAATAGATTACTTTGCTGCACGCAGCTATTTGCAGGCAATTAAGTTCTATGAGCAGAATATGGGTCTTCAGTTGGGTAATGTAGAGAACGACGGAGTAAAATGGGAGAGTACAGCTCGCTTGAATGTCGGCTTGGACGCAAACTTGTTTGAAAGTCGTCTTGGAATCTCTGTTGACTGGTATAAATCACGAACAAGTGATTTGCTCATCCAGAAGCAGTATCCATTCGTAACCGGTATGGGAACATATTGGACTAATGGTGGAGAAATGGAGAATATGGGTATTGAGGCAACTGTTAATGCAAAATTGGTTAATGCCCGCAACTTCCAGTGGGAACTTGGTGCTTCTGTAGGTCACTACAAGAACGAAGTTACAGCACTTGATGAAGAGGGTGTACCAGTTAATGTTTATGGTGCAGAAGTTGCTACAATGATTGGTCAGCCTGCGGGTGTTTTCTGGGGCTACAAGACTGATGGCGTGATAACAACATCGGCTAAGGCAGATGGACTTTATCAGCTTGATGCAACTAATAATCCTATTTACTTCAAGGCTGGTGATGTCAAATTCGTAGATGTTAACCCCGGAACAGCTCCCGGTTGCATCGATGCCAACGATAAGACAATCATCGGTAATCCAAATCCAGATATCTACGGTAACATCTTTACACGTTTGTCATACAGCAACTTGAGTCTTGATATCAACTTCAATTACTCTTGGGGTAATGATGTTTACAACTACTATCGCAGACAGTTGGAGAGTGGTTCAACATTCTACAACCAAACTGCTGCAATGGCTAACCGTTGGACATTTGAAGGACAGGAAACAGATATTCCGGCAATTGCTTATGGTGACCCAATGGGTAACTCACGTTTCTCAGACCGTTGGATTGAGGATGGCTCATATCTACGTTTAAAATCAATTAAACTTACTTATGACATACCTCTCTCAGTGAACTGGTTGCAAGGCCTTTCAGTATGGGCTGCTGCCGAGAATATTTACACCTTGACAAAATATACAGGTGTAGATCCGGAATTCTCAGTGAACAACAATGTATTGTATCAAGGAATTGATGCGGGATTGTTACCACAGACTCGTAGCTTCCATTTGGGCGTTAAGATAAATCTATAATGAAACAGAAATCTTTGATGTACGGAGTACGCTCCGTACATCAGGGAAATAAAATAAATGAATCAATGAAAAAGAATTTTATTTACACAGTAGTATTTCTTCTTTGCGGAGCTATGTTTTTCAGTTCTTGCGAAGATATGCTCAGCGTCGATTCTGACCGTGTGGAATACGAGTTTGACGATTGGACTCTGAGTGACTCTGTCTATTCCGTTCTTGGTATTTTAAAATCTGTTCAGGGAGTTGCCGACCGTCATGTATTGCTTAACGAGCTTCGTGCCGATCTTATCTCTATCAGCAAAACAAAGGCCGTTGTGGATATACAGGAACTCAGTCGTTCTGTTTTCAACCTTGAAACAAACAAATATCTGAATGTTAAGGACTATTATTCTGTTATCAATAACTGTAATGTATATCTTGCTCGTGTTGATACATCTTTGGCTAAAGATAATATCAAACTCATGATGCCTGAATATGTTGCGGTTAAGAGCGTTCGTGCATGGACTTACCTTCAGTTGGCTATCAACTACAACAATATCCCTTACTTTACAGAGCCTATATTGACTCATAGTGCAGCAGAGGATATAATGAATAAGCCTATGTCAACACGTAATGAGGTTATTGATAATCTTATTGCAGACATTCTTCCTTATGAGAATCCGGCATTGTATCCAATGCCTGCGTGGGACAAGAGTGGTAAAATCCTACAGTTTGGTTATAACAACACCAAAGTTGAAACACGTCAGTTGTTTGTTCCTATAAGAATGTTGCTTGGTGAATTGTATCTGTGGAAAGGTGATTATAAGAGAGCTGCAATGTGCTTCTATGATCAGATTACAGGTAACAATACAAACAATTCAAACTTGATGTATGCTGATAATGGTAATGTTGTAAAATATTCTGATATAGGTGGAAAAGGTAATAGTATTAGCAATGGCTATGACGATATCTTTGCTGCTGCCGATTTTGGTAACCAAAGCTCAAAGATGTTTACAATCATTCCATTTGCCAATAGCGATTTGTATGGTACTACATCGGGTTTGGCTGATGTGTTCGCTCCACAAAATGAAGTAGGTGCAGCTCAGGTCTTTGCATCACCGGCTATTAAGTCTTTGGCCAAGATGCAGATATATCGTTACTATACAGAAAGCCCTAAGGTTGAAGAGTATAGCCAGGGATATGAATATACCGGTGACTTGCGAATTAAGGCTGTTACATATTCTCAGATAGGTGATGATGACGAAAAATCAGAATATAAGGATATTATCGGTAAGTTCAACCTTGAGAAGAGTGGTGTTATCGGTGGTTTGACCCCATCACATACACCTGCGATAGGAACTACATTCTTGATATTGCAGCGTGCTGAACATGCTTATCTCCGTTTCGCAGAGGCACTTGTTGGTCTTGAGCGTCAGGAGTATAAGGGTGCTAAGGAGTTGGCAATGACAGTTCTTAAAGAGGGTGTAAAACACCGTTATTCAATTTTGTTGAATCCTGAGTATAAAGATACCCTTGTTAAGGATGCTGATGGTCAGCCTATTATCAAACAAGTCCTATTGGATGAGAATGGTGATTCTATAGGTGTTGAGTACCAGAAGAATACATTCCTTGTAAGTTACACCGACTCTATCGGTTTCGATTTTACAGCTGATCGCTTCAAGAATAATATAGGTATTCACTCTCGTGGTTCAGGTGACTCGGAACGTAATATCTATTATGCTTTGACCGATGAATGTATTGCACGCTATATCGGTTGTCTTGAAACAACAGAGAGCGGTGATACAATAACAAAGCCAATTACTTACGCCGACTCATTGAATTATATTGCAGACCTTGTGCTTGATGAGCTTGCACTTGAATTGGCTTGGGAGGGTAACCGTTTTGGCGACTTGGTACGCTTTGCTAAAGCAGTCGGCGATAACGATGTTCTTGCAAAACGTATTGCTGGTAGAGAGTATTCTAACGACGTGACATACCGTCATCCGGAGTATATGTATGATACAGAACTCTATAATAAGATGCTCAATGAAGATAATTGGTATTTGCCATTACCAGCAGACATGGTAGATCCAGTTGATCCGGAAAATGTTCCAACAGGAGAATTGCCTAAAGAATAAATATTGTAAACGAGTGGGGAGAGCGTAATGCTCTCCCCACTTTTTTTATAAGATATTGTTTGGTAAAAAATAGACGAGTATTTGTTCCCTTTTAAATATTTTTAATAAACACATACAGCTATTTTTAATTTAAATTCATTATTTTCGCAATAGACAAGAGAACAAAATCTCTTGTTTGAATGTTAAATCATTAAATAACGAAATTATGAAAAAATATATTTGTACAGTATGTGAGTGGGTTTATGACCCCGAAATTGGAGATCCCGAACAAGGCATAGAACCCGGTACGCCGTTTGAAGCATTACCCGAAGATTGGGTTTGTCCTTTATGCAGTGTGGGTAAAGACGAATTTGAAGTGGTAGAATAATAATAAGAGGAATTTCACTTGTGAAATTCCTCTTATTATTCCTATATACCCAATTTCTTTGCCAAGTCAGGCCGTTTCATTTGTCGCAATAGTTGTGCAATCTGTTTTCTCTCTTCGGGTTTATACCAGAAGAAGAAACGTCTTTGTGCCTCCTTCTCTTTCATGTTGCGTGCCACAAAAACCTTCTCCCCGGTCTCGGGGTTTATTCCTGTATAGTACATCTCTGTTGCCATGGTCATAGGTGTAGGAGTAAAATCCTGAACCTGCTCAAGATGAAAATTCAGTTGTCGGGTCTCTGCTGCAAGCTCAGCCATACTCTCGAGAGTGCTTCCCGGATGGCTGCTTATGAAGTAGGGGATAATCTGTTGTTTAAGACTGTGTTTGCTGCATATCTTGTCAAAGATACGTTTGAAATCGTGGAACTGCTTGAACGAAGGCTTCCTCATTAGTTTCAGGACTTGGTCGTTCGTGTGTTCCGGAGCCACTTTCAAACGTCCGCTGACATGTCGGCTTATGAGCTCTTCGGTATATCTCTCAGTTGCAGCATCAACATTCTTGTCACCGGTCTTGTGCAGCAGCATGTCATATCTTACACCACTGCCAATGAAACTTTTCTTTATCTCGGGCAGTGCATCAACTTTCCTGTAAAGATTAAGTAGTGGTGTATGGTCAATATTTAAGTTAGGACACACTTTGGGTTGTATGCACGAGGGGCGTGAACATTTCTTGCATAGTTCGCGGTTCTTGCCATGCATCATGTACATGTTTGCCGATGGTCCGCCAAGGTCCGACAGGTAACCTTTGAAGTCCTCCATCTTGGCAATCTCCTTAATCTCCTTTATGATACTCTCCTCGCTGCGGTTCACAATGAATTTACCCTGATGTGCCGAAATTGTACAGAAAGCACATCCACCAAAACAGCCTCTGTGAATATTTACAGAGTGCTTAATCATGTCGTATGCCGGAATTCTCTTGCCCTTATATTTGGGGTGGGGTAGTCTTGTATATGGTAAATCGAAACTGTGATCAAGCTGTTCGGTTGTCATTGTAGGGAACGGTGGGTTCACTACCACAAAGCCATTTTTGTATTCCTGAATGAGTCGTTTGGCATTCATGCGGTTCGACTCCTTTTCTATTGAGTGGAAATTTGCCGCCTGTTTTTCTTTGCTCTCAAGACACTCTTTGTGTGATGCCAGCAAAAGGTCGTTCTCACTGTCAGGCTCAAAATCTCCCTTGCGTAGCAAATGTCCTGTCTGGCGTATATCTTTCGTTACCCTTACAACATCATCGGCTGTGGCATACTCCTTGCCACCGGCTTTCAAATCCTCTATTACGGCAATTGTTATGGCGGCAATGGGTTGTTCTCCCATGCCATATACAAGAACATCGGCCTTGCTGTCAATGAGAATACTCTCCTTGAGGGTGTCCTGCCAATAGTCGTAATGCGTGAAGCGTCGCATTGAAGCCTCAATACCTCCAATCATAACGGCAGAATCGGGGTACAAATTCTTTAGGATGTTGGAATATACAGTTGTTGCGTACTCCGGTCTCATGCTATGCTTGCCGTCGGGCGAATAGGCATCTTCACTTCTGAATCGTTTGGCAGCAGTGTATTTGTTCACCATGGAGTCCATGCAACCTGCCGAGATACAGAAAAAGAGCCTTGGACGCCCCATCTTCTTAAAGTCACGCAGGTCATCCTGCCAGTTAGGCTGTGGTACTATGGCTACTTTCAATCCTTCTGCTTCAAGTAGGCGTCCTATAACAGCAGCACCGAACGATGGGTGATCGACATAAGCATCACCGCTGAATATTACAACATCCAGCTCATCCCACCCACGCATCTGTGCCTCCTTGCGTGTTGTAGGTAACCAATCAGTGATTTTTCTATTCTGCATCAGCCTGTTCCTGAGACTCGCTCAAACTCTCTTTGGCAAGCCATTCGTTATAGCATTTCGCAAGGTTGTTAAGACCATGAGCCTTCATATCCTCGTGGTAGAGTACGGCACAAAGTTCTATAAGGTCTTTTGAAGCCATTACCTGCGATGCAATGAGTGAACGCACTGTCAGACGCAGTCTGTTTAGTGAGTCTTCATCAATAATACCCATGCTGTTTGCTATTCTGTCAAGCAATGAGTATCTTCTTATAATCTGTAATTGTGCTTCAGTAACCTCTATGGTTCTTGTGCCCGATGCATTAGCATTTATCTTCATATTATTGTTTGTTGTTTTTGCAATATGATATTATGTTACAAACTTACAAAAAAATAATTAAAGGCAATAATATAATCTTCATTCTTCGTAAATGGTATTAAACTTTGTTTAAAAAGAGATAAAATTATTTTGTCAGCCCACCAACTTATGTTATTTTTGCATAACTATTTATCATATTAGGCTATTTGCGGTTGTTCGCAATCTTATGGCTCTTTTATGATGTTTTTAAGGCTCTGATTTTAGAGCTGTTGATAATAACTAAAAATTATGGAAAGAAGAGTAAGAGTACGTTTTGCACCAAGTCCTACAGGCCCATTGCATATCGGTGGTGTGAGGACAGCACTATACAATTACCTTTTTGCTCGTCAGCATGGAGGTGATTTCGTTTTTCGTATCGAGGATACCGACTCCAACCGTTTTGTACCCGGAGCCGAAGAGTATATCCTTGAATCGTTCCGTTGGTTGGGAATAAAGTTCGACGAGGGTGTAACCTTTGGCGGAGATTGTGGCCCTTACCGTCAGTCGGAGCGTCGCGAAATCTATAAGAAATATGTCAAGATTCTTATGGAGGGCGGTAAAGCTTATATGGCTTTTGATACTCCCGAGGAACTTGAGGCTATGCGTGCTCAGGTTGAGAACTTCCAGTATGACGCATCAACACGTATGCAGATGCGTAACTCACTGGCCATGTCGGCCGAGGAGGTTCAGGCACTGCTCGATGCCGGTCATCAGTATGTTGTCCGCTTCAAGGTAGAGCCGGGTGAAAAGGTTGTAGTCAATGACCTTATCCGTGGCGATGTGACAATTGATTCTTCAATCCTCGATGATAAAGTACTTTACAAGTCAGCCGACGAGTTGCCTACATATCACTTGGCAAATATTGTCGATGACCACCTGATGAATATCTCTCACGTAATTCGTGGCGAGGAGTGGTTGCCTTCAGCACCTCTTCACGTATTGTTGTACCGTGCCTTCGGCTGGGAAGATACAATGCCACAGTTTGCTCACCTCTCATTGCTCTTGAAACCCGAGGGTAACGGCAAGTTGAGCAAGCGTGACGGTGACCGTCTTGGTTTTCCCGTATTCCCACTTGAATGGCATGACCCAAAGAGCGGTGCTGTTTCATCGGGATTCCGTGAGAGCGACTATCTCCCCGAGGCTGTCATAAACTTCCTTGCCTTGCTTGGCTGGAACCCCGGTGACGATGTAGAGATGATGTCACTTGATGATTTGGTGGCAAAGTTCGACCTTGCAAAGTGCAGTAAGGCGGGTGCTCGCTTCGATTATAAGAAGATGATTTGGTTTAACCACGAATATATCCTCCAAAAGCCCGATGCCGAGATTGCTGAAATCTTTATGCCTGTCGTTAAGGAACATGGCGTGGAGGTGGCTCCCGAGGTGCTAACACAGATAGTATCTTTGATGAAGGGACGTGTAAACTTTGTGCATGAGCTTTGGGATGCTTGCAGCTTCTATTTCATCGCACCTGAGAACTATGACGAAAAGACTGCAAAGAAACGTTGGAAAGAGGACTCTGCTCAAAAGATGACCGAACTAGCCGACTTGCTCGAGTCGCTTGAAGATTTCTCAATAGAGAACCAGGATAAAGCTGTTCACGAGTGGATTGAGGCAAAAGGCTATGGTATGGGTGAGATTATGAATGCCTTCCGCCTTGCATTGGTGGGTGAGGGTAAAGGCACTCAGATGTTTGACATTTCCGGTATAATTGGAAAAGAAGAGACATTGAAACGTCTGCGTCGTGCTGTAGAGGTTTTGGGATAAAGAAAGATAATAAATAGAATAA
>JAGCJL010000049.1 GCA_017647975.1 Bacteroidaceae bacterium
CAAACAATCTCCTCATCAAGGATTATCTGACGTAACTCCTCAAGATCCATTGCATTAAGAGCCTTTGCGAAACGCTCCTGAAGAGCATCACGCTTAGCCTTCTCTGCAAGCACCTTTGGATTAGTCTCCATGAACAAAGCACGATCAAAAGATTCACCGAAACGCTTTGCAGCCTTTGCAGCCTCTTTCTCCATCTTCTCCTCATACTTTGCTATCTGCTCCTCAATAAGAACATCGGCACGATAACGTTTTTTAGAATCGCGGTTATCAATAAGAGGGTCATTGAATGCATCAACGTGTCCCGATGCCTTCCAAATTGTTGGATGCATAAAGATTGCAGAGTCAATACCTACGATGTTGTCGTTGAGCAACACCATACTCTGCCACCAATATGTCTTGATGTTATTCTTTAGTTCCACACCCATCTGACCATAATCATAGACAGCACCAAGACCGTCATAAATATCACTTGAGGGGAACACAAAACCATACTCTTTACAGTGGGCAACCACTTTCTTGAAAACGTCTTCCTGAGCCATAACTCTTAATATTATTTTAAATTATTTATTTTAATATTTATTTAGACCGCAAAGATAGCACTTTTTTCAAAAAATAAAGAATGAATATTGACTTAACTATCACTGCTATCAATTTTATTATAACTTTTCACATTTAATATTGAGATAAACTCATAAGATGCTGTTTAGATTTCATTTTTTCACCATTTTTTACTACCTTCGCAGTTTAAACAACGATATTGTCGTACAACAAAAGCAAACAACTGTTTTTAGCAGCCATTGGTGACAATTATGGACTACAACGAATTTGACGAAAATACAGAAAGCAAAGAACTCGACGGTTTTCCCGCCGACAACGAGGCACACAGCAACTATCATCAGGAAAATGTGGGTAATGATGCAACGCACAAACTGACAGGTATGTACCGTAACTGGTTCCTCGATTACGCATCATACGTAATTCTGGAACGTGCCGTACCACATCTGTATGACGGTTTAAAACCGGTACAACGCCGTATTCTTCACGCAATGCGTGAACTTGATGACGGACGTTACAACAAGGTTGCAAACGTTGTGGGACACACCATGCAGTACCACCCTCACGGCGACGCATCTATTGCCGGAGCTTTGGTACAGATGGGACAGAAAGACTATCTCATTGATTGCCAAGGAAACTGGGGTAACATACTCACAGGTGACTCGGCTGCTGCCCCACGTTATATCGAGGCACGCCTATCACATTTTGCACACGACGTTGTTTTCAACCCAAAGACCACCGATTGGAAATTGTCTTACGACGGACGCAACAAGGAGCCAATCACTCTCCCTGTAAAATTCCCTTTACTACTTGTACATGGCGTTGAGGGCATTGCTGTTGGTCTTTCATCAAAGATTCTGCCACACAACTTCAATGAGGTTTGTGACGCGGCCATAGCATACCTTAGAAAAGAAGATTTCAAGCTTTACCCCGACTTCCAAACCGGTGGCAGCATTGATGTTTCGCGTTACAATGACGGTGACCGCAGTGGCCGCGTACGCATAAGGTCAAAGATTACAAAGTCCGATGACAACAAAACTTTGACAATTACCGAGATTCCGTTCGGCAAGACAACACCTTTGATTATTGAATCAATACTCAAAGCTGCCGACAACGGCAAGATTAAGATACGCAAGGTAGATGACAACACATCGGACAAGGTTGAGATTATTGTACAGTTAGCCCCCGGCGTTTCGAGCGACAAGACCATTGACGCACTTTACGCATTCACTGATTGCGAAATAAGCATTACGCCTTGCTGCTGTGTCATAGACAACCATACACCGGTATTCCTCACTGTGAGCGAACTGTTACGCCGTTCGGTTGACAGTACAAAGGAACTTCTACGTTTGGAGTTACAAATTAAACGTGGCGAACTGCTTGAGCAGCTTCACTTCGCTTCACTTGAAAGTATATTCATCGAAGAACGCATATACAAGGACAAGGAGTTTGAGCAAGCACCAGACATGGATACAGCTCTTACACATATCGACAACCGCTTAGAGCCATACAAAAAGGATTTTGTACGCGAAATAACACGCGATGACCTTTTAAGATTGATGGAGATTAAGATGGCACGCATCCTTCGTTTCAACAAGGAGAAAGCCGAAGAGCTTATCGCAAGACTCAAGAAAGATATTGCCGACATAGACAAGCAATTGGGACAAATGACCGCTGTAACAATCAAGTGGTTCACCATGCTTAAAGATAAATATGGAAGCCGATACCCAAGACAGACCGAGATACGCAATTTCGACACCATTGTGGCATCAAAGGTTGTTGAGGCGAATCAGAAGCTATACATTAACCGTGCCGAAGGCTTCATTGGAACATCACTCAAAAAAGATGAGTTTGTTACAAATTGTTCCGACATTGACGACATCATACTCTTCTACAAAGACGGTAAATACAAGATTGTTAAAGTTAGCGAAAAACTGTTTGTTGGTAAAAATGTTATACATATTGATGTATTCAAAAAGAACGACAAACGTACCATCTACAACGTAGTGTATCGCGATGGCAAGAACGGTATCCATTACATGAAACGTTTTGCAGCAACAGGCATGACCCGCGACCGAGAGTATGACCTTACACAAGGTACACCGGGTTCTAAAGTGGCATATCTCACCTCAAACCCCAATGGTGAGGCTGAGATAATCAAGGTTATGCTAAAGCCCAACCCACGCCTACGCAACTCAATAATAGAGAAAGATTTCAGCACCATAGCCATTAAAGGCCGACAGTCAATGGGTAACATTCTTACCAAGAATGAGGTTCTGCGTATAACATTAAAAAAACATGGCAGCTCAACTCTTGGTGGAAGACATGTGTGGTTTGACCGCGATATTCTAAGAATAAACTTTGACAACCATGGAGAATATATTGGCGAGTTCCATAACGATGAGAAGATTCTGGCAATTCGCAAGAATGGCGAGTTCTACCTCACTCCTATAGATTTGAACAACCACTACGATGACGACCTGATGATTATTGAGAAGTTCGACCCGAACAAGGTATGGAGTGCCGCAATATACGATGCTTCACAGCAAGGCTATCCTTATATAAAGAGATTCACCCTTGAAGCAAACGCAAAGCGTCAGAACTGTTTGGGAGAGAACAAAGACAATGAGCTTATTTGGTTCTCCGAGACACCATTCCCACGAATACAGGTAATGTTCGGAGGCAATGACAATTTCCGCGAGCCATTAGTTATAGAGGTTGACGAATTTATTGCCGTAAAGAGTTTCAAGGCAAAAGGAAAGCGACTCACAACATTTGAAATTGATGAGATTATAGAGCTTGAGCCAACAAAGTTGCCACCACCGCCCGAAGTTACAGAACCGGAAGTGGCAGAAGAGATTGATGGAGAAGAGCCGGAACAACTTACATTGTTTGAAGAATAATGAGATTTTTCAGATACATATTACCAGCCCTTGCATTGTTGGTCACACCGACAATGTCAAGGGCTCAGCATTTTGTTTGCGACACCATTATTCCTGAGCGTATTGTGGTAAAAAGTTCACAATATGGCATCACACTCTTTAACAACCTTGACACTTACCTGAGTAATTACAAATTCACAGGACTCGGTATTCATTACAGTCATGAGACTTTTCGCGACGTCAAAACAGGTAACCACAAATGGAAATACCAAAGACTACTCAACGGAGATATAGGCTACGGAATACAACAATACAACCTGCAATACAGCGGACTGCTCAATTATAACTGGAGCGGATATCATTCTTTTGAAGTACACCCCAAGTTATCGCTCCTTGCCGGCATACAGATACAATTAGAAGGAGGTGCTTTATACGTTCCCGGCAACGGAAACAGTCCTGTAGCCGCAAAAATACGCACAGCAATAGCAGCTTCAGGAATGGCCATATACCACTTCAGAGTTCTAAAAAGCGAATGGATTGCACGCTACCAGATAGATATTCCACTTGCAGGAGTAATGTTTGCTCCTCAATACGGACAATCATATTATGAGATATTCGGATTAGGTCACTGCAAAGGCATCATATCATTTACGTACCCCGGCAACTGCCCGTCGTGGCGGCATTTTCTGACGCTTGACATACCATTAAAAAATAAAAGGAACAGTAGCACACTTAGAATAGGCTACACTGCAGATTTGTTTCAAAGCAACATCAACGGCATAAGATGCCACATTTACAAAAACTCATTTACCATTGGATTAGCCAAGACACTTTTCAAGGTAAAAAAAGAGAACAAACTCAACCTTTATTCACCTTATTAAATAAAAAGCATGTTCAGGAGACTTGCAATATATTTAGCACTCACAACACTACTTTTAACAAGTTGTATTGGAGAAGAACAGTACGAAGATTCAAGAATTGGCATTTTTGAATCCCTTTGGAAAATTATGGACAACAGATACTGTTTTTTTGACGTTGCAAAAGAGAATTACGGGCTAAATTGGAACGAAGTCCACGACCGATACGCACTCCTTGTAGATACCTGCACAAGTGACGCTTCGTTATTTGACGTACTTGGCGACATGCTCAAAGAATTACGCGACGGGCACGTAAACCTATCCTCAATGTATGGAACGAGTTTTTATTGGGACTGGAAACAAGATTACCCAACAAACTTCAGCGATTCCATCCAACGCAACTATTTAGGCAATGACTTTCACATAACCAATGGCATAAAATACACCGAACTCAGCGACAGTATCGGATATATATACGTTGAAAGTTTCTCGGGAGGGTTTAATATAAACAACCTTTCCCTAATGCTGATTAACCTCAAGAACACCAAAGGCATTGTCCTTGACATACGCAATAACGGAGGCGGCATGATTACAGCGGCTGAAAAATTAGCAAGTTCATTCACTGATGAAAAAATTCATTGCGGATACATGATACACAAGACCGGTACGGGGCACAACGACTTCTCGGAACCCGAAGAAATACACCTTGAGCCGTCACAAGGTGCAATTTGGCTACGCCCAGTAGTAGTACTCACCAACAGAGGAGTATATAGTGCTGCCAACCATTTTGTTATGTTAATGAAAGAACTGCCACAAGTAGCAATCATGGGAGACAAAACCGGTGGAGGCAGCGGAATGCCTTTCACCACCACACTACCCAATGGGTGGAGCGTAAGATTCTCGGCATGCCCAACGCTTGACGCGAAAGGCAAAGATACAGAATTCGGAATAGAGCCTGACATTCACGTACAAATAACGAGTGAGGATTGGAACAGCGGTCGAGACACCATAATAGAGAGAGCCAAAAAACTTATTTTGGACTATTACGCAAAAAAAGCAGACAAATAATGCTGTAAATTCAAAAAAAAGCACTACATTTGCAC
>JAGCJL010000050.1 GCA_017647975.1 Bacteroidaceae bacterium
AAACCTGCCACAGCCACCGATAGGCTACTCATGGCACCCTCTATTTCACCAAGTTCCATTGCTTTTGATGTACCCATAACATGCGATGCAGTTCCTATGGCAACCCCTTTGGCTATAGGATTCTTTATTCCGAACACACGACAAATAATATCACCGGCAATATTTCCAAACAATCCAGTAATCATTATGGCTGCAACAGTGATGGCCACATAGCCGTCAAGTTCTTGCGACAGACCAATTCCAATAGCAGTTGTAATTGATTTAGGCAGCAATGTAACATATTCTGTATGTCCCAACTTAAACAAAAGCGACATTGCAAAAATTGATATCAAACTTGTAAAAACGCCCGATGCAATACCTACAATTATTGCCGTAAAATTCTTTTTCAGTAACTGCACCTGCTCATACAGAGGAATAGCCAACGCCACAGTTGCAGGCGTGAGTAAATAACTGAGATATTTAGCACCGTTATTATATTTCTCATATTCAATACCTGTCAACAACAAAAACGCTATGGTCATTGTAATAGACAAGAGCAAGGGATTAAAAAGAAAGAAATTCCATTTTTTCTTAATAAAAAGCCCAACAAGATAGGTTCCTACACTCAACACCATACCCAAAAAGAGCGAATCCTGCAATATCTCTTTCATTTCTTCCCCTCCTTATTCTTTATTTTTATAATAAATTGAGTGATACGCCCAGTTGCTGCAATAACAATCACTGTTGAAACAAGAGAGATTACAATTATAGCTGTGAGAAAGTTTTGCATCACACCCCACGAATCAATAAGCCCCACCGTTGTGGGTATAAACATCATTGGCATGATATATATAAGAAACCTACCTGTCTCCCTTACCGTCGAAAGTTTAATAACTCCGGTACATAATGCTGTAAAAAGAATCATCATACCATATATGCTACCCGGTATAGGCAAAGGTATCACCCTGTTAAGCAATTCACCCAAAAGCGAAATGGCCAAAATTATTTCAAATTGTATAATATACTTCATAGTTATTCACACACTACAACAATAATGTTTTTCACCCTGTAATATACACCCCGTCATCTTCTCAACGGTTGCACTATAGTTTTTACCCCTTTAATTTTCTCTCCCTCAACAGCCTTTATCACTGCACGCATACGGTTTAACTTTATTGCGACATAGGAATAATTCTCAAAAACAATTATTGTTCCTAGTTCATCGGCACGCAAACCACCCTTCTTCATAAAAAAGCCGGCAAGATCACCCCTGCTCAGTTTATCGCGTTTTCCTTTACCAACATAAAGTGTTGTCCATTCAGGTACAGGTGGCAGAATATCACGTTTAGGCAATGTATATTCCTCCAAGCCATCGGGTACAAAATCGGGCAAGGGTTTATTCTCAAAGGCCATCATATATACTGAACCTTCGGCCTCCCAACGTGCTGTACGACCATTACGGTGAGTAAATGTCTCTACAGTCAATGCACGCTGATAATGCACTACATGTTTCACATCCTTGATATCAAGTCCACGTGCTGCAAGGTCGGTACAAACAAGAATATTCGAGCAACCACTCTTGAAACGATAAAGTGCAAGTTCACGCATCTTCTGCTCCATCGCACCCTGATAAGCCACACAACTCAGAGAGGACTTTGAAAGAAATTTACTAACTTCATCTACAGTCTCGCGGAAATTACAAAAGACAATAGCCGGCTCGCCATTAAACGAGCATAGAAGTGAAAAGAGCTTTTCAAGACGTTTCTCGGGCGTTGTAGTAACAGTATAAAAAGATGTACGGCCTACCGGAGCTTTTTCCACTTCACGATAATCAAGCTTTTCAACATCCGCAGCACCTGCAAATTCCGGAATCTCTGCCGCATCGGTTGCAGAAAGCAAAAAACGAGAACGCACCACAGGTAACTTCTCGACAAGTTTCGACATCTCGTCATGAAAGCCCATTTCAAGACACTTGTCAAACTCATCTATCACAAGCAAGGAACAGAGATCCACACCAAAAGAGTTGCGGTTCAAATGGTCAAGCAGACGACCCGGCGTTCCAACAATAACTGATGGCATGGCTCCGCTAAGCGAAGCAATCTCCTGCTCCAGAGGACGGCCACCATAAAGAGCCACCATGTGGAACGGCGTTGCCATAGCACGCCACACTTCAAAAACCTGCTTAGCCAATTCACGTGACGGCAGGACAACAAGAGCCTGTACCCCACTATTTCCGAACTTCAATCTCTCGAGCAAAGGTAACAGAAAAGCCAAAGTTTTTCCGGTTCCCGTAGGCGAGAGAAGCACCATACTGTCACTTTTGCGGCAATGCTCTATCGCCGCCTGCTGCATTGCATTGAGCTCTTTTATACCCAATTTCTCCAATGCCATATTTTGTATCCTTTTCATTTCCATAATCAATATCCATAATTGGTTTCAACAAGAAAACCACTGTTTTTTCTAACCAGCTCAAGCGTTTCCTGCATACATTTCAACACATCAGGTTCCTCTGAGGCACAATTCCTTGTTTCATCAAACTCGCCGTCAACCATTCTATACAACTGCGGTTCAAACGAATATCCGGTTTCAATCCTTACTCCCCAAGGCACCATCGCCGGGCCACCCTTTGGCTCAATATATTTCCACCCGTCCTTAATTAAAGAAAGCGTATGGTTTGAAGCCATACCCACCGCAAAAGCACGGTTCGCAAACACATCACCCAACCAGACAGCCTCCTCGCCGCAATAACCGTCAGCAATAACAGAATTTGTTTCAGACAGCCCCACAATCTTAGCCATAACCCCAAGAAAATCAATCTGCGAAACCACTCCATTATTAACACCAGGTTCCTTTATCCTAACAGGCCAATGAACTATGAACGGTACCCGAGTACCGCCCTCAAAAGCACTGTACTTTCCTCCACGCAACCCACCTGCAGGTCTATGTTCACCAACAAGTTCCTCTGAGCCATCGGCATAGCCATCATCAAGCACCGGGCCGTTGTCGCTTGTCAATATCACAAGAGTATTACCGGCAACACCGGCCTCTTCAAGAGCCCGCATAATCTCACCCACGCACCAGTCAAACTGTGCTATAGCATCGCCACGCAACCCCATAGAAGTTGAACCGCGAAATCGTTCGTGCGGAAAACGTGGGACATGAACATCATTTGTAGCAAAATATACAAAAAACGGTTTATCACTGTTGGCCTTTATAAAATCCACCGCATGAGCAGTTATACTGTCGGCAATATTCTCATCCTTCCAAAGAGCCTTGCCACCACCCTTCATATACCCAATACGACCTATACCATTCACTATAGCCATATCATGTCCGTGACTCGACTTAAGATTATAAAGCAGTTCAGGATTCTCATGCCCCGAAGGCTCCCCCTCGAAATTACTGCTATAACTTACAAATATAGGTTCCGACGGGTCATAATCAACCACCCTGCCATTCTCTATAAATACACAAGGTACCCTGTCGGCCGTAGCAGCCATAATATACGAATAATCAAAGCCGATATCTGCCAATGACGGAGATAGAGGTTTATTCCAGTCCTGTTTTCCGGTTTCACCACCCAATCCCAAATGCCACTTGCCGAAAGCAGCGGTAACATACCCCGCATCCTTGAATAAATCGGCAACAGTATATTGGTCGGGAGATATTATCATAGCCGCATCGCCGGCTGCCACATCAGTACCCTGCTTACGCCAAGGATACTCACCGGTCAGCAATGCATATCGCGAAGGAGTACTTGTAGAAGCCACCGAGTGTGCATGCGTAAAACGCAAACCATTAGCAGCAAGCCTGTCCACATTTGGTGTTTCCACCCCCTTTGCACCATAACAACCAACATCACCGAACCCAAGGTCATCGGCATAAATCATCACAACATTAGGGCGATTCGCCACCTTTCCACCGTTATTATCACCGGCAACAAGCGGAGAAACAACCGTAGAGGCAAACAATAACGAGCAGACTCCTTTGTTGAATTTATTCATAACCTATATCTTTAATTGCAAAGATACGAACAAACTAGCGAAAGTTTGTGCAAGCGAGTGCAAAAAAGTTTTTTGTGCAACGAACACAGCCAAACTTGGCGAAAGCAAAAACATGAAATACTTCAATGTTTTTTACAGCGAGAGCATCATTTTCTCTGCCATTTTGACACGACATGTCACAAAACAAGTTATCTTTGCAGTCTTTTTATGCCAAAACCCCATTGGCATGCTTTTTGTTAGTATTTTTACAAATGATTATTCAAGAAATTATGAGCGAAAAAGATAAAGAGATTTTGGACGAGGCTACAAACGAAAACATCAACGCCTCTGTTGAAGAAAATACAGCCGAGAATAAAGCAGAACAGGAGAACAAGGAACTAACAGTAGAGGAAAAGCTCCAGAAAGAACTTGACGAAGCTAACGAAAAAGCAGCCATACTCGAAGATAAATATTTGCGTCAGGTGGCAGAGTTTGACAACTACCGCAAACGTACCATCAAGGAAAAAGCCGAAATAATCAAGAACGGTGGTGAACGCGTAATAGAATCTATCCTTCCCGTACTTGATGACTTCGAGCGTGCCATGAACAATATGGCAAAGGATGAGAACGCTGCAGAGATTCTGACAGGAGTGGAACTCATATACAACAAATTCACCGGTATCTTGAAACAGAATGGTTTGCAAAAGATTGAGACCGAGGGTGCTGACTTCAACACCGACTTCCACGAAGCTATCGCTCTCATACCAACTCCCGACGAGAGTTTGAAGGGCAAAGTACTCGATTGCGTACAAGCAGGATATACACTGAACGAAAAGGTTATCAGACATGCAAAAGTTGCTGTCGGCGAATAAAAAAATCTTTTAACAAATATGGCAAAACGTGATTACTATGAAGTGCTGGGCGTTGACAGAAACGCATCGGCTAATGACATAAAGAAAGCTTATCGCAAGCTGGCAATACAATACCACCCCGACAAGCAACACGATAAAACCGACGCTGAGAAAAAAGAGGCAGAAGAGAAATTCAAGGAGGCTGCCGAGGCATACAGTGTGCTTAGCGATGCCGACAAGAAAGCCCGTTACGACCAGTACGGACACGAAGGACTTGGCGGAGCCGGAGGTTTCAGTGGTGCAGGTATGGATATGAACGACATATTCTCAATGTTCGGAGACATCTTTGGCGGACGCGGAGGATTTGGCGGATTCGGTGGTTTTGGTGGCGGAGGCAGTGCCGCTCCACAGAAATTCCGTGGTAGCGACCAACGTGTAAAAGTCAAGCTGACCTTACAAGAGATTGCTAACGGTGTTACAAAGAAATTCAAGTTAAAGAAATATGTACCCTGTACTCATTGTGGTGGAACAGGTGCCGAAGGTAATGCAATGGAGACTTGTCCCGACTGTAAAGGTACAGGTCGCGTAATACGCACACAACAGAGTTTTTTTGGAATGATGCGTACAGAGACCGCATGTCCACGATGCAATGGCGAGGGTAAAATTATCAAAAACAGATGTCCACACTGTAACGGCGACGGTGTTGTGATGGGCGAAGAGGTTGTAGAGGTACAGATACCGGCAGGCGTAATGGACGGTATGCAATTATCAATGCGTGGCAAGGGTAATGCCGGCAAACGCAACGGAATACCCGGAGACTTGCTCATAATCATAGAAGAGGAGAGCCATCCGGACCTTATACGCGACGAGAACGACTTGATATACAACCTATTGCTCGACATTCCAACAGCAATACTTGGTGGTTTTGCCGAAATTCCGACAATAGATGGCAGAGCAAAGGTTACAATAGACCCAGGCACACAACCCGGAAAGGTTTTGCGTCTCCGCGGAAAAGGTTTACCCAACCTTAACGGCTACGGCAAAGGTGATATCGTTGTAAACATCAGTATATACATACCTGAGACCCTATCTAAAGACGAGAAGAAAGCTGTTGAAAATTTTAGAAAATCGGACAATTTCAAACCGAGCGAAAGCATTAAGGAGAAAATTTTCCGTCGATTCAAAAGTTTTTTTGACTAATAGAATATGAGTTACGACGAAACTGTAACATACCTGTTCAACTGTGCACCGCCCTTCCAACAGATTGGCGGTGCCGGTTACAAAGAGGGGTTATCGACTACTATTGCACTCGACAACCACCTGGGTAACCCACATAGAAAATTCCGTACAATTCACATTGCCGGAACAAACGGAAAGGGCTCCACATCGCACACCCTTGCAGCCATACTCATGGAATGTGGATACAAGGTGGGGCTTTACACATCGCCACACCTTATAGACTTCCGCGAACGCATAAAAGTAAACGGTGTTATGGCAAGCGAGGAGTATGTTATAGAATTCGTCAAAAAACACAAAAATTTCTTTGAGCCACTGCAACCTTCATTTTTTGAACTCACGACAGCAATGGCATTCAATTATTTTGCAGAACAAAAAGTTGATGTTGCTATAATAGAAGTAGGGCTTGGCGGAAGACTTGACTGTACTAACATAATCACACCCGAACTTTCAGTAATAACCAACATCAGCCCCGACCATACACAGTTTCTGGGCAACACTCTCGCTGCTATTGCGAGCGAAAAGGCAGGCATCATAAAACAAGGCATACCGGTTGTTATTGGCGAGACCGCACCCGAAACAAAACCCGTGTTCACAGAGCGTGCCAAAGAGGTTGGAGCAGAGATTATATTCGCCGAAGAGGAGCAACTGCTTATCAGTGCCACACCCACTACTACAGGCTATGAATATCATACCGGCATTTTTGGAACAATAGATGGAGAATTGGCCGGAAGTTATCAAATAAAAAACTGCAACACCCTGCTTTCCGCATTAAAGCAGTTACAAAAAAAAGGCTTTGCCATAACCGCCGACTCTGTGCGAAAAGGTTTTACAAATGTATGCACATTGACCGGTTTTATGGGACGCTGGCAGAAGATTGCCGAATCGCCGCGTACAATATGCGACGCCGGCCACAACATTGGTGGCATAAGATACATTGTAGAACAGCTCTCCAAAGAAAAATACGAGACTCTGAGAATCGTTTTTGGCATGGTAAGCGACAAAGATATCACCACAATTCTTGGTATGATGCCCCCAAATGCACTCTATTACTTTACACAAGCAAGCATAAAACGTGCCATGCCGGCCAAAGAGCTACAAGAGAAGGCTTTATCCTTTGGTTTGAAAGGCTCATGCTACCCCACTGTGAAAGAGGCTTTGCAAAAAGCCAGAGAAGAGAGTTGCAACAACGATTTCATTTTTATTGGTGGAAGTTGTTTTATCGTTGCCGATTTGCTTGCATCACTAAAAAAATGATATTTTTCCACAATATCAGCATGTTATAATCGCTCAAGTCACAAAGCAAATAAAAACAATGAAAATTTTATCTCAATTTCTTTGAGGAAAAGCGTTTTTTTATTTTATTTGCGAAAGAATAGCTATTTTAACCGATTATAATATGAGCAGTACTGAAAATCTCTCACAATTGAACGCCGCCGACTTCGTTAAAAACATTGGCGGCAAAGAAACCGCTCTCTTTATTTTGAGAAATAACAAGGGCAGCGAAGTGGCAATTACAAACTACGGTGGTGCGATATGCAGCATTATGGTTCCCGACAAAAACGGCAATTATGCAAACGTTATTCAGGGACACGACAGCATAGAGAATCTTCTTAACAGCCCGGAGCCATTCCTCAGCACATTGGTAGGACGTTATGGTAACCGCATCTGCAAAGGCAAGTTCACCATCGACGGCAAGGAGTACAATCTTGCAATCAACAATGGTCCTAACCACCTTCACGGTGGCCCTACAGGATTCCACGCAAGAGTTTGGGATGCTGAACAGACCGATGCACAAACACTAAAACTTCATTATCTGTCGGCCGACATGGAGGAAGGTTTCCCCGGCAACCTCGATGTTACAGTCGTTTACTCATTCAACGATGACAACGAATTGAAGATAGACTACAAGGCTACTACAGACAAGAAAACCATTGTGAACCTTACAAGCCATGGTTTCTTCTCACTTTCGGGTATTGCCAACCCAACAGCAACAATAGACAATCTTATTTGCGAACTAAAAGCCGATTTCTTTGTACCCATTGATGACACTTCTGTTCCTTATGGTTGCATTGCACCTGTAAAGGGTACTGCGTTTGACTTCACAACCCCAACAGAGGTTGGTGCACGCATCGATGCAGACGAAGAGCAGATCAAACATGGTGCAGGCTATGACCACTGCTATGTTTTGAACAAGAAAGAGGTTGGTGAATTGAGTTTTGCCGCAAAGGTTACAGAGCCTATCAGCGGACGCACCATGGAGGTATATACAACAGAACCCGGTGTTCAGGTATATACATCAAACTGGCATAGCGGCTTTGCAGGTGCACACGGTGCAACATTCCCAAAACGTAGTGCTATCTGCTTTGAGGCACAACATTTCCCCGATTCTCCAAACCGTCAGCATTTCCCAAGCGTGGTGCTATGCCCCGGTGAAGAATACAGTCAGGTGACTGTTTATAAGTTCGGTGTTGAGAAATAACAACTTTTGAAGAAAACATTAACTAATAATAAACTAAAAACATTTCTAAAATTATGAGTCAACAAAAGAAACAATGGGGAGCTATCATAGTTATGATTGCACTCTTCGCAATGATTGCCTTTGTGACAAACTTGTGTACACCTATGGCAACCATCATCAAGAACCAGGGTCCTATCTCAAACGTGCTTGCACAGATTGGTAATTATGGTAACTTCGTTGCATATCTAATCATGGGTATCCCTGCAGGTATGCTTATCTCTAAGTTCGGTTACAAGAAGACAGCTCTTATCGGTCTTGCAGTAGGTGCTGCAGGTATCCTTATCCAGTGGGTAAGCGGTTTGCTCGATGTTGAGCAGAACTTGGGTCTTGTATTTACAGTTTATTTGATTGGTGCATTCATCGCAGGTCTTTGCATGTGTATCCTCAACTGTGTTGTAAACCCAATGCTTAACCTCCTTGGTGGTGGCGGTAACAGCGGTAACCAGCTTATCCAGATTGGTGGTGTATTCAACTCATCGGCTGCCGTAGCTTGCTACATCCTCATGGGTGCTTTGATTTCAGACGCTACAAAAGCTAAGATTGCTGACGCTACTCCAGCTCTTATGATTGCTCTTGCAATTTTCGTAGTTGCATTCATCGTTATCCTCTTCACCAAGATTGAAGAGCCAGAGCAGGCACCTGTTCAGTTGAGCCTTATCAAGGGTGCTATGGGCTACCGTCACTTCGCTCTCGGTGCATTGGCTATCTTCCTTTACATGGGTATCGAGGTTGGTGTTCCTAACGCAGTTCAGCAGATGCTTACAGCAGAACCCTACTCTATCCCAGCAGGTACTGTAGGTATGATTGTTGCTGTTTATTGGTTCATGATGCTTATCGGCCGTTTCGTTGGTGCAAGTATCGGTAGCAAGGTTTCAAGCCGTGCTATGATCACTACTGTATCTATCGCTACATTGGCACTTGTATTGTTCGGTATGTACGCTCCTGAGATACAGGTTTCATTCCCCGGTGTGGATTGGGGTAAGCTCGAGCTCATTTGGCAGCCAATTCCTATGGGTATCTTCGCTTTCTTGCTTGTTGGTCTCTGCACATCAGTTATGTGGGGTGCAATCTTCAACATGGCTGTTGAAGGCCTTGGCAAGTACACAGCTATCGCTTCAGGTATCTTCATGACAATGGTATTCGGTTGTGCAGTAATGATGGGTATCCAGGGTTACGTAGCTGACTTGACAGACTACATGACAAGCTTCTGGGTAATCGTATTCTGTGCTGCATACCTCTTGTTCTACGCTCTTGTAGGTTCAAAACCAGCAAAGAAGTAAAAAACTTAAATTTATAATAAACATTTTTGTTTAACTATATAATACATAAAGATTATGGATATAGAATTTGTAAGAAGTCGTTTCATCAAACACTTTGATGGAACAACAGGAAGCATCTACGCTTCTCCAGGCCGTATCAACCTCATCGGTGAGCACACAGACTACAACAATGGTTTCGTGTTCCCAGGTGCAGTAAACAAAGGTATCATGGCTGAGATCAAGCCTAACGGTACAGATAAAGTTTGTGCTTACTCAATCGACGAGAAGGACTATGTAGAATTCGGTTTGAAGGAGGAGGACGCTCCTCGTGCTTCTTGGGCTAAATACATCTTTGGTGTATGCCGCGAAATGATTAAGCGTGGTGTTGACGTTAAAGGTTTCAATACAGCATTTGCTGGTGATGTGCCCCTCGGTGCAGGTATGTCTTCATCAGCTGCTTTGGAAAGTACATTCGCATATGCATTGAACGATTTGTTCGGTGACAACAAGGTAGATAAATTTGAACTTGCTAAAGTTGGTCAGGCTACAGAGCACAACTATGTAGGTGTAAACTGCGGTATCATGGACCAGTTCGCAAGCGTATTCGGTAAGGCTGGCAGCCTTATCCGTCTTGACTGCCGTTCTTTGGAGTATCAGTACTTCCCATTCAAGCCACAAGGTTACAAACTCGTTCTTTTGAACACTTGCGTTAAACACGAACTTGTAGGTTCACCTTACAACGAGCGTCGTTTGAGTTGTGAGCGTGTTGCAGAAGTTATCAAGGCTAAACACCCCGAGGTAGAGTCTTTGCGTGATGCAAGCTTCGAGATGCTCGAGGAGGTTAAGGCTGAGTTGAAGCCTGAGGATTACAGCCGTGCTAAATATGTTATCGGCGAGGTAGTTCGCGTACTCGACGTTTGTGCTGCTCTTGAGGCTGGCGACTACGAGACTGTAGGTAAGAAGATGTACGAGACACACTTTGGTTTGAGCAAGGATTACGAGGTAAGCTGCGAAGAACTTGACTTCTTGGTTGACATTGCTATTGACTGTGGTGTTACCGGTTCACGTATGATGGGCGGTGGCTTCGGTGGTTGTACAATCAACCTTGTTAAGGAAGAACTTTACGAAGTATTCATCGAAGAGGCTGAAAAACGCTACAACGAGAAATACGGTAAATCTCCAAAAGTTTACGATGTTGTTATCGGCGACGGCTCACGCAAGATCTGCTAATAAACAGCATACAAATAATCAACACAGCGACAGGCAAAAGCCTGTCGCTGTTTCTTTTTTGTTAAAATACTCAACAAAAAGAAGAGAAAAAACTGAAATAAATTGACGCAAATTTGTAAGATTTTTTTTTGAGAAGAACGAATCATTGATTGGCAATTCAACAACCTTGCATAAAATCTCGCTCACAAAATTACACATAGAAAGTACACCCCAAATTGGGGTGTACTTTCTATTACAGGAACTTGTTAAAATGAGTCCTACAAAGATTTCATTGATAGTGAGATTCTCTTTCTCTTCAAATCCACCTCTATAACCTTAACCATCACCTGCTGACCGAGTTTGACAACATCACCCGGAGAGGATACAAATTTATCGGCAAGCTGTGAGATGTGAACAAGACCGTCCTGGTGTACACCAATATTTACAAAGGCACCAAAAGCGGTAATATTCGACACTATGCCGGGTACGATCATACCCACATGCAAATCCTCCATCTCATGAATATTTGGGTCAAACGAGAAAGCCTTTGCCTGTTCACGAGAATCAAGACCACGTTTATTAAGAGAGTCCATAATGTCGGTAAGCGTTGGCATACCAACTATTTCGGTCACATAGTTAGACAGCACCACCCTCTTACGCACCTCGGCATTAGCAATAAACTCTTTTAAAGAGATACCTAAATCCTTTGCCATCTGCTGCACGATACAATAAGATTCCGGGTGAACGGCTGTGCTATCGAGCAGATTTTCACCATTGAGAACGCGAAGAAATCCAGCAGCTTGCTCAAAAGCCTTACTTCCGAGACGAGGTACTTTAAGCAAATCCTTTCGCGAACGGAAATCGCCGTTTGATGCACGATACTTCACAATATTCTCGGCAAGAGCCGGACCAAGTCCCGAGATATGAGTAAGAATCTGTTTTGTTGCAGTATTAAGGTTTACACCAACCTTGTTCACACAACTCTCTACAACAACATCAAGACGCTCTTTTAGTTTTGTCTGGTCAACGCTATGCTGATACTGCCCCACTCCTATTGAGCGTGGCTCAATCTTTACAAGTTCCGACAGCGGGTCTATCAAACGGCGACCTATAGAAACGGCACCACGTACGGTCACATCCTCATCGGGGAACTCCTCGCGTGCTACAGGAGAGGCTGAATAGACCGAGGCACCATCTTCATTGACCGAGAATATATCAACACCAAGATTAAGCGAACGTACAAAATCCTCGGTTTCCCTGCCCGCTGTACCGTTACCTATAGCAAATGCCTCTACAGTGTACTTAGAGACCAATGAAGATATGATATCAGATGCAGACGACTTGTCGTTCTGTGGCGGATGCGGATATATAACCGTGTGGTGGAGCAAATTTCCTTGCGAATCAAGCATTACCACCTTACAACCAGTACGGAATCCCGGGTCTATTGCCAATACACGTTTCTGCCCTAAAGGCGATGACATAAGCAACTGTCGCAGATTCTCGGCAAAAACAGAGATAGCCTCATCGTCGGCACGTTGCTTGGCCACACCCATTGTCTCGTTTTCTATTGACGGAGCAAGCAGACGCTTATAGCCGTCGGAGACCGCACTCTCGACATACTCACGAACTGGCGAAAATCTTTTCACAAATTTGCGATTCAGAGCCTCAACGCCCTCATCTACATCAACCACTATTGAAACACGAAGAAAGCCCTCCTCTTCGCCACGCATTATGGCAAGAAGGCGATGTGAAGATATGCGTGACACACGTTCCTGAAACTCATAATAGTCGGAATATTTTATACCATCACCCTCCTTTCCCTTGACAACCTTTGAGACCAACATTCCCGAACGCTGGAACAGACGACGTATGATGACACGTGCCGACTCGTCCTCGGAAATTCTCTCTGCTATAATATCCAGAGCACCGCTGACAGCATCGTCAACCGTAGGTACCTCTTTATTTATAAACCGACGGGCTGCACCCTTCACGTCACTGTTCTGTTGCATAAAAATAATGTCGGCAAGAGGCTCCAATCCTCGTTCTTTGGCAATAGTGGCACGAGTGCGACGTTTGGGACGGTAAGGCATGTATATATCCTCAAGTTCAACCGAATCAAAACAATCATCAATACGTTTTTTCAGTTCTGGAGTAAGTTTTCCAAGTTCCTCTATTGTGGCAATGACTGTAGCCTTGCGTTGCATTAAAGCAGACAGTTTCGCATGCATATCTTTGATTTCACCTATGGCAACTTCATCAAGTGAACCGGTAGCCTCTTTACGATAACGAGAAATAAATGGGACTGTTGCACCGCCTTCAAGCAAATCAACTGTGTTTTTGACTTTATCAGGAACGAGTCCAAGTTCCTTGGCTATTATATTTATCAATACCATATCATTACTATTTTCAAGCGAAGATAATACAAAAAAGAGAAAAACATGCCAAATATTTATAAACAAGAGATAAAATCATTATTCAAATATGTTCCACATTCAAACAAAAAGTATTACTTTTGTAACAATTTATGGGAAAGAGTACCATTGTGTGCAAAACCACATATTTTTTATTTAGATAATATTTAATACTCCACTAACTATAATAACAGATATGAACAGTAAAGAACTGATGAACAAAGCTGCGGACAACATTCGTATTCTAACTGCGGCAATGGTTGAAAAAGCCAAATCGGGACACCCTGGTGGTGCTATGGGCGGAGCCGATTTCATCAACGTCCTCTATTCAGAGTTTTTAATCCACGACCCTGAAAACCCACTATGGGAGGGACGTGACCGTTTCTTCCTTGATCCCGGTCACATGTCACCAATGCTTTATTCGGTTCTCGCACTTCAGGACAAATTCAGCATGGACGAACTCAAGCAGTTGCGTCAATGGGGAAGCGTGACACCGGGTCACCCCGAAGTAAATTTCGCACGTGGTATTGAAAACACTTCCGGTCCTCTCGGCCAGGGACACACATACGCTGTTGGTGCAGCCATTGCAGCAAAGTTCCTTGAAGCACGTTTGGGCAAAGAGGTAATGGGACACACCATTTATGCATTCATTTCAGACGGTGGAGTTCAAGAGGAGATTTCTCAAGGTGCAGGACGCCTTGCCGGTTACCTAAAACTTGATAACCTCATCATGTTCTATGATGCAAACCAGATACAGTTATCTACACGTTGCGACGAGGTAATGTTCGAGGATACAGCCAAGAAATATGAGGCGTGGGGTTGGAAAGTCATCACTATCGACGGTAATGATTGCGATGCTATCCGTGCAGCACTTACAGAGGCTAAAGCAGAAAAAGAACGCCCAACACTCATCATAGGTAACACTGTTATGGGTAAAGGAGCTCGCAGAGCTGACGGCAGCAGCTACGAGTTTGACTGCGGTACACACGGTGCACCACTCGGAGGAGATGCTTACATCAATACAATAAAAAACCTTGGCGGTGATGTCGAGAACCCATTTACATTCTTCCCCGAAGTAAAAGAGTTGCACGACAGACGTCTCGCTGAATTGCGTCAGATTGTTGCAGAACGTAAACAGGCTAAGGCTGTTTGGGCTGCAGCAAACCCAGAAAAAGCACAGATGCTTGAAGACTGGTTCAGTGGCAAACAACCACAAATTGACTGGAATGCCATTGAGCAGAAGGCTGATGGCCCAACACGTAATGCTTCAGCAACAGTGCTTGGAGTGCTTGCCGAAAACTATGGCAACATGATTTGCTCATCGGCCGACCTAAGCAACAGCGACAAAACAGACGGTTTCCTTAAAAAGACACACGCATTTACTCCCGGAGATTTTTCCGGTGCATTCCTGCACGCTGGTGTTTCGGAATTGACAATGGCTTGCGTATGTATTGGTATGGCTCTGCATGGTGGCGTAATAGCAGCTTGCGGAACATTCTTCGTGTTCAGCGATTATATGAAACCCGCTATCCGTATGGCAGCACTCATGGAGCTTCCCGTTAAGTTTGTATGGTCACACGATGCGTTCCGCGTAGGTGAGGACGGCCCTACACACGAACCTGTAGAGCAGGAGGCACAAGTACGTTTGATGGAGAAAGTCAAGAATCATAGTGGCCATAACTCAATGCTTGTTCTTCGTCCAGCCGATGTAAACGAAGCTACACAGGCATGGAAGCTCGCAATGGAAAACGACAAAACTCCAACCGGACTTATCTTCTCACGCCAGAATATCAACAACCTCCCCGAAGGTACAAAATATGAAGAGACCTCAAAAGGTGCGTATATCATTGCCGATAGCGACGAAGATTACGATGTAATACTTCTTGCTTCAGGTTCCGAGGTTTCTACACTTGTTGATGGAGCTAAACTCCTCAAAGCCGACGGAATTAAGACACGTATTGTTTCTGTACCTTCAGAGGGTCTCTTCCGCAGACAATCAAAAGAATATCAGGAGAGCATCATCCCTACAGGAGCAAAAGTATTTGGCTTGACAGCCGGACTTCCTGTAAACCTCGAAGGTCTTGTTGGTGCAAACGGCAAAGTTTGGGGATTAGAGTCATTCGGTTTCTCGGCACCATACAAAGTGCTTGACGAGAAACTCGGCTTCACTGCTGAAAATGTTTACAATCAAGTAAAATCAATGTTATAATGAAAAAGATAGGACTTGCAAGCGACCACGCCGGTTATCCCTTGAAAGAACAAGTTAAGGAATGGCTTAAAGAGATGGGATATGATTTTGTTGATTTCGGTACAAACAGTACTGAAAGTTGCAACTACCCCGAATTTGCTCACGCACTTGCCAACGCTATTGAAAATGGCGAATTGACAACAGGTATTGCCATCTGTGGTACAGGAAATGGCATTAACATGACTTTAAACCACCACACAGCCATTCGCAGTGCACTATGCTGGATGCCGGAAATTGCAGCACTTGCACGTCAGCACAACGATGCCAATGTAATGGTTATGCCAGGTCGTTTTATTGCAACCGACAGTGCTAAAGAATGTGTAACAACATTCCTGAATACCGCTTTTGAAGGCGGCCGTCACCAAGCACGCATTGATGCAATTCCAGTAAAATAAATATACAACAAATAATAAATCCCTCAAAACATGCGTTTTGAGGGATTTATTATTATAAAAGGAATCTTTAGCAAGTTGCCATACCGTTATTCATATTAGGCAAATTCACCTGCTCAAACTTATAACCAAGACGTTTCAATTCAATTGCAGCACCAAGTTTATACATAACTTTCACAACGCGAGCATATACATGGAAGGCCATTGGCGACTGAGGCTCAACCCTTTCGCGACGAATAAGTGTCAAAGCAGTCTCACCAAGACGACGCATCATCTCCTCAATCTTCGCGGCCTCTTTTGATTGCAAATGAAAACCAATGATGTCACGAACAATATGTTCATCCATATCATCAAATCCCTGCTCGCCATAGAATGATTTATAACAATCCTTGCAATGAGCACTCCAATCACCATCCCACAAATGAGCAATAGCCATACCTATATATCCAGCCCAAGCAATAGCCACTGTAGGATATGAAGCAATATTAGGAACGGCATCGGCCATATATTCAGGAGCGAACTCATTCCAACGTGCATCAATATCATCAGTTGCAAGCAAAGTGCCGTCAAGTACGCCATACTGCTTACACATTCTCAACAATTCGTCGGTTATGCGACTCTCAAAACTCTCAAGATAAACCTTATTTACCATAATCCACTCATCAATATTTTTCAAACGAGATTACCTCATCCCATTCTTTACGCACCTTTTCATGCTTTGCCTTTGTTGAGTACCCCAACGACAACACCAACTGCAAACGTCGGTCTTTGGGAATCCCAACTAATTCCTTAATTTTCTTTTCATCAAACCAACCAAGGATACAACTACCCACACCTTCATCTTCGGCAGCAAGTGTCATATAAGCAGTTGCCACTCCAATATCCATTATAGGATAGTTCTTATTCTTTATTCTACTGCCAAGACGCGATGTTATATTTGTCGGTTCCTGAGTTACAAGTACCAAAGCCGATGCATCCTTTACAAATCTGTTCATACCAAGACCTGCTGTAGCTTTTGCCACTTCTCCAAGCATAGGTTCTTCGGTTATTACCGTAAAATGCCATGGCTGTCCATTACATGCCGATGGTGCCATACGACCGGCTTCAAGTATTCGATTCAAAACCTCCGGATCAATTTTCTTTCCGGGTTCATAAGCACGATCACTTTGTCTGGACCTTGCCAACTCAAGAAAAGTTTTCATAACATTTTATCTTTTAATCATGCGAGCAATATACTTGCCAATAATATCAAATTCTATATTTACGACAGTACCAACTTCTATTGTATGAAAATTGGTATGTTCGTGAGTATATGGTATTATTGCAACAGAAAATGAGTCATCAGTAGGTTCGCACACAGTAAGGCTGACACCATTCACAGTTACAGAGCCTTTATCAACAGTCATATATCCCTTAGCCGCCATTTCGTCATCTTTCTTATAACGAAAAGTATAATACCAGCTACCGGCAGCATCACGCACCGATATACACTCTGCAGTTTCATCAACATGCCCCTGAACAATATGTCCGTCAAGACGCCCGTTCATCATCATGCTACGCTCCACATTCACCTTGTCACCAACCTTCAGCAAACCGATATTTGAGCGTTCCAAAGTCTCGGTCATGGCTGTCACAGTATATTCATCGCCGGTTATATCAACAACAGTAAGACACACGCCATTATGCGATACACTCTGATCTATTTTCAATTCATTCACAAACGAGCAAGTCAGTGTCAAATGAAGATTTCCTTGCTCACGCACTAAACGACGTACCGTTGCAAACTCCTCTACAATTCCTGAAAACATATATATTAAAGTATAAGTTATTACTATTGGCGAAGATAATGAATTATCCCGACAACACAAATTTTATTTATCACTCTCGGTTCTCTTCCTTAAAGCCTTTATAAGTTCCCGTCCCACAATACCGTCTTCATAAAAGCCATTCAGACGCTGGAAGCGAATCACAGCTTTAAAAAGTTCACCATCATAAAGCACACCATCATCGGCTGTATATACAATATCGCCCTCATCCATGTAAAGTTTCTTTACCAGCATATTCGCCAAACTGCGAACATCACGACCGCTATCTCCACGCATTATTACACGTTCACCAAGCAGATACTGTCGAGGAGAATATTGCAAAGAGTCAACTTTCACTTTTTTAGGCTTCGCAACGTGTTTTGCCGATGAATCAACACTTTTTGTCCCAATTGCTTTTGCATTACTTCTCAAACGCAAAGAATCGCCCGACACTTTTTTATAAACCTTACGTTCAAGAGCCCCATCCTTATACACAGATTGGGCATAACCTGCTTGATGAACAAATATCAAAAAGACAAGCAGAAACAACGGTTTTACAAAAAAGCAGAAATTCATTTTATCATCTCTCGTTAAGACACTTTTCAAAACAAGCCGGAACAGGAGTCTCAAAACGGAGTCGTTTACCTGTCACAGGATGTTTGAAACAGAGCATATAAGCATGCAGACCAAGACGACGGATAACATCCTTTCCGCTACCATATTTAGAATCGCCAACCACAGGATGACCAAGTTCCGCCATATGCACACGAATCTGATTTTTCCTACCGGTTTCAAGTTCACATTCCACCAACGAATAGCCATTGGCCGAAGCAAGAACATTATAATGTGTAACAGCATATTTTCCGCCATTATCAGTGGGACTCGAATGTGTAATGAAACGCTTATCCTCTGTAAGCCATGAGCGTATTACGCCCTGTTTCTTTTCAAATTCGCCCTCGACCAAAGCCACGTATCGGCGATCAGTCACAAGCTCCTGCCAACCGTGAATCAAAGACTGTTGAGTCTGTACATCCTTCGCATAAACCATCAAGCCCGAAGTATCACGGTCAAGACGATGCACAAGGTGCGAAGTATTGCGTCCGCCGCCTTTTTCAAGATATCGGTTCAACACACTCTGCACTGTCTGCTGACGTGTATTGTTACTCATTGAGAGCAAACCGGGACGCTTGTCGATAATAAGCAGATAAGGATCTTCAAAAACAATATCAAGATCATTGCTATGGAATGACATTTTATGTTTTGAACGATCAAGCTGAACCACCTGACCGGGTTTCAGTTCAGTTAAAGGATGAGTTGTTATAACATTATCAACCAACACCACACGGTTAGATATCAATGCCTTGGCACGATTACGGCTTATGCCATGCATTTTCTCCATAATAAACTCAATAAGCAACGCAGTTTCAACAACCTTAAAAGTCAATAGAGTTTTAATATTTTTACGCATAATATAAAAATTCTTAAGCAATTATTATCTACGTTCAAGCAGAACAACATTCTCCACATGATGAGTATGTGGGAACATATCTACCGGCTGAACAGCCACCACTTTATAATCCTTATCGAGCAACTGCAAGTCACGTGCCTGTGTTGCCGGATTACAGCTCACATAAACAATTCGTTCAGGTGCAGCAAAAAGGATAGTATCAATAACATCATTATGCATTCCGGCACGAGGGGGATCGGTAATAATCACATCGGGACGACCATGCTCATCAATAAAGTCACGTGTAAGAATATCCTTCATGTCACCGGCAAAGAAAGTCATATTCTCAAAGCCATTAAGTTCAGCATTAACACGAGCATCAATTATAGCATCTTCGACATACTCAATACCGATAACCTTTTTAGCCTTCTTTGCAACAAAGTTTGCAATAGTACCAGTTCCCGTATAAAGGTCATAAACAACCTCATCACCTGTCAATCCGGCAAAATCACGAGTTACCTTGTATAGGTTATAAGCCTGACGGCTGTTTGTCTGATAGAAAGATTTTGGGCCCACTTTAAAACGCAACCCCTCCATCTCTTCATATATGACATCAGTACCTTTGAAAGTCACCACCTCAAGATCGCCAAAAGTATCGTTACACTTATTATTTATCACATAAAGCAAAGAAGTCACCTCGGGGAATTCATCCGCAACAAAATGTAAAACTTTTTCCAACTGTTTCATTTCATCATCACATGTCACTTTCGCCTGAAGAAGCAACATAACCTCACCAGTTGTAGAAAGACGCAACATCATGTTACGCAAAACACCGGTTTGCGAACGCAAGTCAAAGAAAGAAATATTCTCTTTCATGGCAAACTCACGTATTCCGTTACGCAAACGGTTGTTAAGCCCCTGCATCAGATGACATTCTTCAATATCAAGAACCTTGTCAAAAGCACCAGGAATATGAAATCCCAAAGCATTCATATTGTCATAAGAGACACCGTCGGCAACCTCTTCCCAAGTGAGCCAACGCTTGTTGCTGAATGTAAATTCAAGTTTATTTCTATATTCGCGAGTCTCTTCGGAACCGAGAATAGGAGTTATTTCGGGCAACTCCACTTTGCCAATGCGTGTCAATGCATCTACAACCTGCTGTTGTTTATATTTCAGCTGATGCTCATAGGCAAGACACTGCCATTTACAACCTCCACAAATGCCGTAATGCTTACAGAAAGGTGTACTTCTTTCGGTTGAATATTCATGAAAACGAACAGCTTCCGCCTCGGCATAACTATGTTTTTTACGACGCACCTGCAAATCGACCACATCACCCGGCACCACATATGGAACAAAAACGACCAAATCATCAACACGTGCCAACGCCTTACCTTCGGCAGCAACACCGGTTATCTTCACTTGCTCCAGCAGGGGCAACACTTTTTTCTTTTTTGCCATTATTTCAGAAACGATATTAAAATTACTCTTCCAAAGAATTTCAGCCGACGTAAAGTACGGCATTATACAAATTACTCCGCGAAGATACATTTAAAATCCCGATAATTGGCGATTTTAACAGACGAACTTAAAATTTTTAATTTAAGATGCGATATTTCTTTGCAGAAATTTCGGATTACAAACATTTTCATTATATTTGCAAATTAGTTGAAGTATTGCTCGAAAAGTGTGCTTCACAGTGATTAGTAACAAACATTTTTATTTATCAACAAATTATAAACTCAAAAATTTATGGCAGACAAAAGAGTCTATACCTTTGGTAACGGTCTTGCTGAAGGTAATGCGTCAATGAGAAATTTGTTAGGAGGTAAAGGTGCAAACTTGGCCGAAATGAACCTTATCGGCATTCCTGTTCCTCCCGGATTTACCATTACAACAGAGGTTTGTGGTGAGTACTACAGCCTTGGCAAAGAAAAGGTTATCGAGCTTCTCAAGGCAGAAGTTCAGGCCGCAGTAAAGAACATCGAGAACTTGATGAACTCTACATTCGGCGACCCAACCAACCCATTGTTGGTTTCTGTTCGTTCAGGTGCACGTGCTTCAATGCCCGGTATGATGGATACCATCCTCAACCTTGGTTTGAACGACGTTGTAGTAGAGGGTTTGGCAGCTAAGACAGGTAACCCCAAGTTCGCATGGGACTCTTACCGCCGTTTCGTACAGATGTACGGTGACGTTGTTCTCGGCATGAAGCCAACAAGCAAAGAAGAGATCGATCCATTCGAAGCTATCATTGAGAAGGTTAAGGAAGAGCAGGGTGTTGTTCTTGACAAAGACCTTAGCGTAGAAGCTTTGAAAGACCTCGTTGCTAAATTCAAGGCAGCAGTTAAGTCTCAGACAGGCAAAGACTTCCCAACAGACGCTTACGAGCAGTTGTGGGGTGCAGTTTGTGCTGTATTCGAGTCTTGGAACAACGAGCGTGCTATCCTTTACCGTCGCATGGAGAAAATTCCCGATGAGTGGGGAACAGCCGTTTCAGTACAGGCAATGGTATTCGGTAACATGGGTGAGACATCAGCTACAGGTGTTTGCTTCTCTCGTGACGCAGCAACAGGTGAAAACCTCTTCAACGGTGAGTACCTTATCAACGCACAGGGTGAGGACGTTGTTGCCGGTATCCGCACACCACAGCAGATTACAAAGATCGGTTCTCAGCGTTGGGCTGCATTGCAGTAATTCAGCGAAGAGGAGCGTGCTTCTAAAT
>JAGCJL010000051.1 GCA_017647975.1 Bacteroidaceae bacterium
CTAAAACATAAAAGAGAAAAAGACATATAAATATGAAGAAAGAATATACATCACCTCTTGCAGTAGAGGTTAGCGTTGCAGCAGAGAACATGCTTGCCGCATCATTGAGCATCAGTGATACAACCGTAGATACCTCAAACGGTGGTCAGCTCACCGGCGGCCGTCGTGGTGAATGGGGTAATTTGTGGAATTAAAAACTTTTTATAAAAGTTTTTAATCGACGAGTTTTGAAGCTAAAGGTCACACGCAGGATGGATGCAATTCATCCCGTGTGGGTAGCGATAATCAAAACGAGTCAATAAACAACAAATTAACCCATCGATAACACGCATAGGTCGCGAAGAAATGCGTGTACTCACGTTTGGTATGACATCAAAAAAAAGCAGCAAGATATCTTGCTGCTTTTCTGTTATTATTAGGCACCTTAGTGCTTTATTCTATAATATTCATCTCGTCAATGAGTCGTTTGCAGTTACCGAGTTTTTCAATGACAAATAGCACATAACGTATATCTACGTTGATACAACGCTGTAGGTTATCATCGAAATTGATGTCGCCGCTTAGTGACTCCCAGTTACCATCGAATGCAAGACCTATGAGGTTGCCGTTTGCATCTAACACACCGCTACCGCTATTACCGCCGGTGATGTCGTTGGTGGTGAGGAATGCTACAGGCATCTCGCCATTAGCCATTGCATAACGGCCAAAGTCTTTAGCCTGATATAGCTCCTTCAAACGTGCAGGAACGATGAACTCGCTGCTCTCGGGGTTCTCTTTTTCCATTACACCCTTGAGTGTTGTGTAGTAGTCGAATGTCACTCCGTCCTTGGGGCTGTATGGCTTGACATTACCGTATGTTAGACGCATGGTGAAGTTCGCATCGGGATATACAGGGGCACCGTTTGCCATCTCCATCAAACCTTTGAGATAGGTCTTGTGCAGAGGGTTTATCACCTTGCCGAATTCAGCTGATTTGCTGTGCAGCTCTCTGTATGTGCCCATGACAGCTGAACGCAATAGTGTTGCAGGGTCATTTTCAAATGCTTTGACTGTAGGCTTTTTGAGGAACTTGTCGCGGTTCTTCTCATTCGCCATGATTGAGTTGTTATATACATCATCGATATATTTCTCAAGGTTGCCTTTGTACTTTGCATACACCTCGTTGAGGTGTGCATTACGCTCCTCGGGTTGTGTAAGCTCAAAGTATAGTGGCAGTACCTCTTTTGCTATGCGACGGTCAATGTCGTGGTTGTAGTCGCGGTTGTGCAACCAGTTATATACGGTGTTGATGTCGTCCTTGATGATAAGTGGCTCGTCGAACATCTTCTTGTTGCCGTCGGAGAGGTTACGCTGTATGAACTCTACGTTGCTGATAAGTTCTGTGCAGAGTGTCATGAGGTATTCTGTACGGTTCATCTCTTCAACAACAGCGTTGATCTTTTCTACGACATTGGTGTACTCGTCTTTGCCACATGCCTTAGCCCAAGCTTTGAAAACTGCCTCTTCGTCAAGTTTTGTCTCAACAACGCTGTTGTCAACGATGGCTTTGTTCATACCAATGGAGTTCTTCCAGTAGTTGCTTATGCGTGCAAGTTTGTTGGCATATTTGATTGAGATATCCTCGCTCTTCTCCATCTCTTCGCGAATGATTTTGAGTGTCACGTCACGCATTGCTATACGTGGCTCGTTCTCCTGGAACATTCTCTGCTTTACCTCGTCGCCTGTGAGGTAACGCGATGTGCTGCCGGGGAAGCCCATGATCATTGCAAAGTCGTTCTGCTCAAAACCGTTCAATGAGATGCTGAGGTGTTTGGGTGTGCTCAATGGCTGGTTCTCCTTGCTGTATGCCGCAGGGTTGCCGTTCTTGTCGGCATAGATACGGAATACCGAGAAGTCGCCCGTGTGGCGTGGCCACATCCAGTTGTCGGTCTCACCACCGAACTTTCCTATTGAGTTGGGAGGAGTTGCAACGAGACGTACATCGGTGTATTTCTTATAATATATAAGGTAATACTTGTTGCCCTCGAAGTAGGGGAGAAGCTGTGAGTACATATACTCCTTGCCTTCGATTGTGTCGGCATCGAACAATTCTTTACCAACCTGCTCAAGTGCATTGCGGTCAAATGACTGCTCCTCGGTCATCTTGCCCTCTTTTACGCGGTTGTTCACCTCGTCGGTTACGTCGGTAATCTTAACAACGAATGTAAAGGCGATGTTGTTACAAGGGAGCTCCTCTTCGTAGCTCTGGCTCCAGAATCCGTTGTGCAGGTAGTTGTGCTCAATGGTACTCAACTGCTGTATGAAACTGAAACCGCAGTGGTGGTTTGTTATTACAAGACCGTTGGGTGAAATGACCTCGCCGGTGCATCCGCCACCGAAGATACCTATTGCATCTTTTAGTGATGGGGCTTCGGGAGAATATATCTCATCCGCAGGAATCTGAAGGCCTGCTTTACGCATCTGGTCCTCAAGGTTCTGCTGACGCATGAGTTGTAGCAACCACATACCCTCGTCGGCGATGAGCTGTGGTGTTGCAAATACTGTTATCAACAGTGCAATGAATAGTTTTTTCATAAAATTATCTTTTGGGTTATTGTTTGTTGTAGAGTGTGTTTGCAATTACGGTCTCGGCTTCGAGCATCATACGCTCAACATTCTCGGCATCACGGCCCTGGCACTCTATTGGTGCGTGGAATGTGAGTGTTACCGGTGACCAGTGAAGGCATTTGCAACCTCTTGGCAAAATGTCGTATGCACCGTCGATAGTAATGGGGATGATGGGGACTTGTGTCATGTTGGCAATGACAAATGCTCCTTTCTTGAACTTGCCCATCTTGCCGTTTCTGCAGCGTGTGCCTTCGGGGAATATACCCATGGATGCTCCGCTTTTCAGAGTGGCGATTGATTTACGCAACAAGTCTTTCTGTGGTGTGGAACGGTTCACGAATATATGTCCTGTCTGGTAGCATGCTCTGCCAAGCAAAGGCATCTTGCGAAGCGTATCTTTCATAATCCACTTGAAGCGTTTGCATACATAGCCATACATTACAAAAATGTCAAACATTCCCTGATGGTTTGCAACGAATATGTAGTTCTGGTCTTTCTTTACATACTTGTCGCGGTCAACAACCTTTACCGGGATAAGGAATATCCAACAGGTGAGTTTACACCATATAACCGCCGGTGTGTGGTCGGCATTCTTGATCTTGAAACGATAGCCAAAGAGGCTGATGATTATCGCTGTGATTGCAACAACAATCAATGCTGCCCACCAAGCAAAGAGTACTTGATAAAGTACGTAAAGCGGATGTAGAATTTTACGTAGCATACTTTATTTGTTTAAATGTTAATATGTTTGCAGTCACTGCAAAGATACCTTAATTTTTCTTATTGGGAAATCTTTTTTGTGAATATATGGTCATTCAATATTCTTGCTCAGGTATTTGTGGAGTTCTGCCATGGGGATGTCGCGACGTTTGGCATAGTCGGTAAATTGTTCATGGCTTATCTTTCCTACAGCGAAATAATGTGATGCGGGGTGTGAGAACATAAGGCCGCAAACCGAGGCATGAGGGTTCATCGCTCCGTTTGAAGTTAGCTTAATGCCAATTTCTTTTATATCTAATATTTTGTCTATTAGAAAGATGACACTTTGGTCGGGTAGTGATGGATATCCTACAGCGGGGCGTATGCCTTGGTTCTTCTCTTGATGCAGTTCGGCAATGGTTAATTTTTCATCGGGTGCATAGCCCCATAGGTTGCTGTCAGTGCGTACATGGCGATGAAGGAGCGTAGCTGTGGCTTCGGCAAGGCGGTCGGCCAAAATCTGGACAATAACTCTTTTGTATATGTCGTCTTTGTATTCGGCACCGAACATGGCATCGGTGCTGGTGGCAAAGAGTCCTGCTTGGTCATTCTTGGGCGAGATGAAGTCGCTGAGGCACAGATTGGGCTTTCCTGCTTGGGCGTGCTGTTGTCTTAGCAATGGGAAAAGAGTGTCTTCAATAATAATATTGTCCTCTTCACTACGTGCATCGCATAGAGCAAACATGGCATGAGTACGGTATTTGCCATTCAGCTCTTTGAGTATGCATTCGGCATCATGCCTGACATCGCTCATGGCTGCACCATTACTCTTGCTGTGGTCAAGTCCCCATGCGTGAAAGAAATAGCTCCAGTCAATGTAGGGAACT
The DNA here is from genome assembly GCA_017647975.1 of Bacteroidaceae bacterium. Classification (GTDB taxonomy): domain Bacteria; phylum Bacteroidota; class Bacteroidia; order Bacteroidales; family Bacteroidaceae; genus HGM04593. Next base: position 4,194 of record JAGCJL010000051.1, read on the forward strand.
AACTCTTCTATCTGGTAGTGGAAGATATCTCTTTTCATCGGTTGAAGGTCAGTCGCTTGCCGCGTACCTCTTCGTTTATTTTACCATTTCTATATACGCACTCTCCGTTTACCCAGGTTTGTTCTACACTCCAATCAAAACGTTTGCCCTCGAATGGGCTCCAGCCGCATTTGCTCATTATGCACTCTTTGTCTATGGTATGTGGCTTGTTTGGGTTGAGCAATACAAAGTCGGCATAACATCCTTTGCTGATATAACCTCGACGGTCAATGTCAAAGATTCTTGCCGGTGCATGACACATTCTATCTACAAGGGTTTCTATTGTTATCACTCCGGCATTGACTAATTGTAGCATCGATAACAATGAGAACTGTATGCTTGGCATTCCCGATGTCGCTTTCAACGCTCCGCCAATCTTGTCTTCCATGCGGTGCGGAGCGTGGTCGGTACCAATGAGATCTACTATTCCGTCAGCAACGGCATTACGCAGTGCTTCGCGGTCTTCTTTGCTCTTTATGGCAGGGTTACACTTTATTTTTGTACCAAGTGTTGCGTAATCCTCGTCGCAGAATGTAAGGTGGGCAGGAGTAGCTTCTGCTGTAATCTTTTTCCTATCAATACCTGGCTGGCGTAGCAATTCGAGCTCTTGTGCGGTGCTTATGTGCATGACGTGCAGGCGTGTACCATGTTTCTTTGCAAGTTCCACAGCACATTCTGTACTCTTGTAGCAAGCTTCGGTGCTGCGTATTACAGGGTGGAACTTTACGTCGGGATCATCTCCCTCTCTCTCTTTTATCTGTTTTGTGTTCTGGGCAATGATGCTGCTCTCCTCACAGTGTACGGCAAGTGGCATATTCAATCTTGCAGCCTCGGCGAAGATTCTTTCGAGTTCTTCTTGCTTGTCAACAAGCATGTTGCCGGTACTGGAACCCATGAACAACTTGATTCCGCAATCTCTCTTCTTGTTCAGTTTTGAGAAATATTTCAGGTTGGTATTTGTTGCACCAAAGAAGAATGAATAGTTTATCACACTATCCTTTTTGGCAATGGCGAACTTCTCTTTCAGAGCCTCGGGTGTGGTTGTCTGCGGAACGGTGTTGGGCATCTCCATGAATGATGTCACACCGCCGGCTGCAGCAGCACGGCTCTCGGTTGCAATGGTCGCCTTCTCGGTCAACCCCGGTTCGCGGAAGTGTACGTGGTCGTCAATGACTCCGGGAATGAGGTACAAACCGGTAGCCTCTATTATCATGTCGTACTCTTTCTGCAAAACTTCATCACCTTGCAGGATTGCTGTAATCTTGTCGTTGTTGATGACAACTGAACCAACAAATTTCTGGTTATTGGTAACGATTGTGGGGTTGCTTATAAGTATTCTCATAGGTGTTTGTTTTTAATGCAAGCCTGTCATTCCGAACACATGTGAGGATTCTCAATGTTCCCTTTGTATGGTATGACAGTAGCAATCTTTATGTTCTTTTTGCGAAGATAAGAATAAGCGAGTGATAAATATGAAGTTTACTTCAATATTTTTTTGCAATGAGCGAAAGTATCTTCGGGATTTATCTCAAAAGATATAAAAAAAGAGATTGCCATTAAGCAATCTCTCTGTTTATTTTTTCTGCAATTTCAGCAAACTCTTCGGGTGTTAGCTTTAGCTTGGGGTTTGTGAAGAGCATGTCCTTCTCGCTTTGCATTGGTACCAGATGTATGTGTGCGTGTGGCACTTCGAGTCCCAATACAGCCTGTCCCACCTTTATGCATGGAAATGCACGCTTAATGGCTTCTGCAACTTTTTTTGCAAAGACCTGCATTGTTCCAATCTCTTCGTCTGTGAGGTCAAAGAAATAATCAACCTCGCGTTTGGGGATTACAAGAGTGTGCCCTTTTGCAAGGGGGTTGATGTCAAGGAATGCATAGAACTGCTCGTTTTCTGCCACCTTGTAGCTTGGAATCTCTCCTGCAACGATTTTGCTGAATATTGTTGCCATCTTCTTAGGTTTCTCTTAGAAAGAAATACTTGTTATCTCAAAATACAACTTGCCCTGAGGTACAGTGATTTCTGCTGTATCACCAACCTTCTTGCCCAACAAACCTTTTGCGATAGGTGTGTTGATAGAGATTTTAGCCTCACGAAGGTTTGCCTCGCTCTCGGGAACAATGGTGTATTGCATTGTTGCACCGGTCTTGGTGTTCTTCAAACCAACCTTGGTGAGCACCTGTACTGTGTCGGTGTTCAACTTGGATGTGTCAATGATTTTTGCATCGGCAATAATCATCTTGAGTTCGCTGATCTTCATCTCAAGCAAACCCTGTGCCTCTTTTGCAGCATCGTATTCTGCATTCTCCGAAAGATCGCCTTTGTCGCGTGCCTCGGCAATCTGGCGTACGACTTCAGGACGCTTCGCCTCTAACTCTTTCAAATCGGCTAACAACTTCTTGTAGCCCTCTTCGGACATATAACTCATGACTATATATTTAAAAAAACAGTAAAACAATGGATTCCGACAAAACTGCCGGAACCCAAATCCCTCTTTATCTGCGACAAAGATAGAGCCTTTTGTATTATAAAACAAATAAAAAAGGTGAATTTTTGTCTTTTTTTACTCCTTTAAGAGTTTTTTAATCTCTTTCTCCAAATCGGTTATCTGATAATCTCGCAAAACAATTTCGTTTTGGCGGTTTATGAGATAGAATGTTGGCAGAACCTGAATGTTGTATAGTGCGATGTTGGGTGAAACAGCACCTTTTCCATCACGTACGCATGTCCATGGGAGGTTGCTTGCCGATTGTTGCCAAAAGTGTTCGCGTGGATCAAATGATACCTGATAAATCTCAAAGCCTTTATCTTTGTATTTGTTGTAGATTGTACGCAAGTCAATATTGCGGCTGCTTATGTTTGCATCTTCGTAAATGGTGAAGTCGAGTAGAACGACTTTTCCTGCAAGTGATGACAGCTTGATGTTCTCGCCGTTTACTCCGGGCAAGTCTATATCAAATAACCCTGTTGTGGTGATGTCGCTCTCTTCTACCTCTACGGTTCTTGTTTTCTGTGGGCGTGTGCTTTTCATTCCCTCTTGTGCAATTTTGCTCAGGAATTTGGTACGCTTGGCATTTGGGAATCTCACCTTGAGGTTTGTTGCTACGGCAGCAAAGCATTTGCTGTCAATGCGGTTGTTCAGGTATTGGAAGAGAGGCTCTCCGTTGAGGCTCATGGTGAGTGCGTAATAAGCACTTGCCTTGCCGGGGTTGGGAGCAATATACTGTTTGACAACATTTTCTTTAAACTCGCCAATGAGTGTATATATGTCATTCCTTGTCTTGATAATAGCTGATGACTTTGATTCAAGCATGCTGTTTACCTGGCTCTGCAATGCGGCCTGCAATTCGTCAAGTTCCTGAATGGCTTTGCTCTCTTCATTGCCTTCAACGGTGTATTCCTCGGCGAATTTTTCGGCATCACTGTTTATGGTGACGGTCTCGGTTGAATCTATGGCAAAGGTTATAGGCTTTTTGCCGGTCATTGCAATAAAATAGAAATCATAACATTCGGGACGCGGTTGCTTGAACTCGAATGAACCGTCCTCTTTCAATTTGACAGAGTCTATAACTGTGATGCTTTTTAGACCGATATTTGAAAGATAGAGCATCTTGTCTTTGCCGTTTGTGATTTTTCCGTTTACAGTAAATGTTGGAACTTTCTCTTCGTTGCATGACGAAAAGAACATTGATGCCACTGCAATGGTTGCTATAAATAGGTGTTTAATTTTAAAAATATTCATAATTGTTGAATTTTGTGGTGCAAAGATAGTTAAAATGTGGAAAATTATTTATCTTTGCGAGAATTACAATACAAAATATATTTAAAAAATAATTGATGATGAATGTTGTTACAAAAAATGTGGCTTTGCCCGATGGTAGAATAATCACCATTGAAACCGGTAAGCTCGCAAAGCAAGCCGACGGCGCTGTAATGTTGCGTCTGGGCAATACGATGTTGCTGGCCACAGTCTGTGCAGCTAAGGATGCTGTTCCAGGCACTGATTTTATGCCTCTCCAGGTAGAGTACAAAGAGAAATATGCGGCATTTGGCCGTTTCCCCGGAGGTTTTACAAAACGTGAGGGTAAGGCTTCGGATTACGAAATCCTTACATGCCGTTTGGTTGACCGTGCTCTTCGTCCTCTATTCCCCGATAATTTCCATGCTGAGGTTTATGTGAATATCGTGCTTTTCTCGGCTGACGGTGTAGATATGCCCGACGCTCTTGCCGGTCTTGCAGCTTCAGCGGCTCTCGCTGTTTCTGATATTCCATTCGGTGGTCCTATCTCAGAAGTTCGCGTTGCACGCATCGCGGGAGAGTTTGTTGTGAACCCCACATTCGCTCAGCTCGAAGAGGCTGATATGGATATCATGGTTGCCGCTACATACGACAATATCATGATGGTTGAGGGTGAGATGAAAGAGGTTTCAGAAAACGACCTCCTTGAGGCAATGAAGGTAGCACACGAGGCTATCAAGGTTCATTGCAAGGCTCAGATGGAGTTGATGGAAGAGGTTGGTACAACCGTAAAAAGAGAATATTGCCACGAGGTGAACGACGAAGAGTTGCGTGCTCAGGTTCGTGAGGCTTGCTACGAGAAGGCTTATGCTGTTGCTGCCAGCGGTAACAATGACAAGCATGGTCGCGGCGAGGCATTCGAGGCAATCAAAGCAGAATTCAAGACACAGTTCACCGAGGAAGAACTCGAGGAGAAGGGTGCACTCATAGACCGTTACTACCACGATGTTGAGAAAGAGGCTATGCGTCGTTGTATCCTTGACGAGGGTAAGCGTCTCGACGGACGTAAGACAACTGAGATTCGTCCCATCTGGTGCGAGGCTGGTTATTTGCCCGGCCCTCACGGTTCAGCAGTCTTTACACGTGGTGAGACACAGTCTTTGACAACTGTAACTCTTGGTACAAAACGTGATGAGAAAATCGTTGACGATGTAATGAATCAGGGAACAGAGCGTTTCTTGCTTCACTATAACTTCCCTCCATTCTCTACAGGTGAGGCTCGTGCACAGCGTGGTGTAGGCCGTCGTGAGATTGGTCACGGTAACTTGGCTTGCCGTGCATTGAAGAACATGATTCCTGCTGACTATCCTTATTGCGTTCGCGTAGTGTCAGATATTCTTGAGTCTAACGGTTCTTCTTCAATGGCAACTGTATGTGCTGGAACTCTTGCACTTATGGATGCCGGTGTTAAGATTAAGAAACCTGTATCGGGTATCGCAATGGGTCTTATCAAGAACGCTGGTGAGGATAAATACGCTGTATTGAGTGATATCCTTGGCGACGAGGACCACTTGGGTGATATGGACTTCAAGGTAACAGGTACTGTTGACGGTATTACTGCTACACAGATGGATATCAAGGTTGACGGTCTTTCTTACGAAATTCTTGAGAAGGCGTTGAATCAGGCACGCGACGGTCGTATGCACATTCTTGGTAAGATTACTGAGTGTATCGCAGAACCTCGTGCAGAACTTAAACCTCATGCTCCACGTATTGAGACAATGCGTATTCCTAAGGAGTTCATCGGTGCTGTTATCGGCCCTGGTGGTAAGATTATTCAGGGTATGCAGGAAGAGACCGGTGCTACTATCTCTATTGAAGAGGTTGATGGCGAGGGTATCATCGAAATCTCAGCAAACAACGGTCAGGCTATCAACGATGCTATTGCTAAGATCAGAGCTATAGTTGCTATCCCCGAGGCTGGTGAGGTTTACGAAGGTACAGTACGCAGCGTAATGCCTTATGGTGCATTCGTTGAATTCATGCCTGGTAAGGATGGTTTGTTGCACATCTCTGAAATTGACTGGAAACGCTTTGAGACAATGGAAGAGACAGGCATCAATGAGGGTGACAAGTTGCAGGTTAAGTTGGTTGAGATTGATCCAAAGACCGGTAAGTTCAAACTCTCTCGCAAGGCTCTTATTGAAAAACCCGAGGGTTACGAAGAGCGTGAGCGTCGTCCACGTCGTGAGCGTCGTCCACAGCAGGGTGATAAAGAATAATTCACTTGACATATAAAAGAAGAGGGCAGCTATTGATGGTTGCCCTCTTTATATATTATATAAGGAATAGATAGTGAAAAAACTCTAAAAAAACGGGAGAGACTATATTGATGTCTGATAATTTATATATCTTCGCATCAGAACTAAAATTTGAATGGTATGAGAAAAATTAGAGCAGCCATCGTTGGTTATGGCAATATTGGTAAATATACATTACAGGCACTTAATGCAGCCCCTGATTTTGAGGTTGCCGGTGTGGTACGCCGTTCCGGTTCCGAGAATATGCCTCAGGAACTTGAAGGCTATAATGTGGTAAAGGATATACGCGAGTTGGGCGACGTTGATGTTGCAATTCTTTCTACTCCTACCCGGAGCGTGGAGAAATATGCAAAGGACATCCTTGCTTTGGGTATAAACACTGTCGATAGCTTTGACATTCACTCAAAGATTCTTGAACTCCGCAGTTCGCTTGGTGAGAGTGCCGAGGCCGGTAATGCCGTTTCTATAATTTCAGCAGGTTGGGATCCGGGAAGTGACTCGGTTATTCGTGCTCTGCTTGAGGCTATTGCTCCAAAGGGTATCACTTATACCAACTTTGGTCCCGGAATGAGTATGGGACATACCGTAGCCGTTAAGGCTATAGAGGGAGTCAAGGCTGCCCTCTCAATGACAATTCCTGTGGGAACAGGAATACATCGTCGTATGGTGTATGTTGAAATAGAGGAGGGATATGACTACAATCAGGTGGCTGCGGCAATAAAGGCCGATCCTTACTTTGTGAATGACGAGACTCACGTGATAAAGGTTGATTGCGTTGATCAGCTGCTCGATATGGGTCATGGTGTGAACCTTACACGCAAGGGCGTTTCGGGAACAACACAGAACCAACTCTTTGAGTTCAATATGAAAATAAATAACCCGGCGTTGACAGCTCAGGTTCTTGTTGCTTGTGCTCGTGCTACAATGCGTCTGCAACCAGGTTGCTATACAATGATTGAAATTCCTCTTATCGATCTTTTACCCGGTGATCGTGAGCAGCATATTGCACATCTTGTATAAAACAAGTGTAGTTTTTATAAAATAACATTATTACAGTTAAAAGCAGAAATGAATAGCAAAATGTTGCTGTTCGTTTCTGTTTTTTTACTATTTTTGCACCTCGATTAAATAAAGACGAGATTTTGTATTTATGAGTGAGCAAGGTAGAGCCTCTTTCGGAGGTAAATTAAGTGTGATTCTTGTTGCGGCAGGCAGTGCCATTGGACTTGGTGCTATCTGGCGTTTCCCTTATATGGCAGGCGAGAATGGTGGTGCTGCATTTCTTTTGGTGTTTCTGCTTAGCATATTTGTAGTGGGTATTCCTGCTATGCTTGCTGAATTTGCGGTGGGCCGTCGTAGTAGAAAAAATGCAGTAGGTGCGTTCCGTTCTCTCTCTAAGCGTTGGAGCTGGTTGGGGTATAGCGGTGTCTTGGGAGCAATGCTCATATCGGGCTATTATTATCTAATAGCCGGTTGGTCATTGGAATATCTTTTTTCATCAATAACAGGCTCGCTTTACAGCGGTGATATAACATATACCAACTATTTTGCCGACTTTCAGGCCTCTTGGCGTCCTTTGATATTTGGTGCTATATTTATTCTTATGACACATTTTATTGTGTCGCGTGGCGTTGAGAAAGGTATAGAAAAAGCCTCTAAGATAATGATGCCTTTGCTTTTTATTATTCTTATAATAATGGCGGTTCGTGTTGCATTTATGCCAAATGCCATAGAGGGATATCGTTTCTTCCTCTCTTGCGACTTTAAAGAGGCGTTTAAGGCAGAGACTATCATGATGGCAATAGGACAGGCTTTCTTCTCTTTGTCGGTGGGAATGGGTTGTATGGTGACTTATGCATCATATTTTAAGAGCAGTAATAATCTTGTTACAACATCGTTCAATGTTTCGTTGCTGACACTGATGGTTTCGGTTCTTGCCGGTTTGGTGATATTCCCGGCTGTGTTCAGTGCCGGTTTGCAACCTACTGAAGGTCCATCGTTGATATTTATTACTCTGCCTGAGATATTTAAGGGTATGCCGTTAGCCTCTTTGTGGTCGGCTATATTCTTCTTTCTTGTGATGCTTGCTTCACTCACTTCAACAATATCTTTCCACGAAGTGCTTACAGCTTATTTTTCCGAGGAATTGAAACTTTCAAGACTTTCTGCAGCAATAGCAACGACTGCGTTGTCAATGGCATTGAGTCTTTTGACATTCAGTTCTCTGTTTGGAATTGATTACCTTAATATCTTTGATAAACTGACAGCTAATGTAGTAATGCCTCTGGGAGCAATGTTTACATGTATTTTCGCTGTGTGGTTTATGAGTCGTAATTTTATGAAAGATGAGATTACCAATAATGGTCAGCATAACAAGAACTTGTCGAAAATCTTTATATTCATGTTGCGTTATGTGACTCCTTTATTGATATTCTATATCTTTATAAAGAATCTTATCTAAAGCATTGTTGCTGTTGGAAAAACATAGGCGTGTATATTACAAGCATCAATCGCTGTAATATACACGTTTTATTCTTGTTGATATTGAGGTGAGTACCTCATAGGGGATAGTTTCAAGCCATTCGGCAATGGTGTTCACAGGTAGGTTGGAACCGAAAATCTCAACGCTGTCACCCTCCTTGCAATCGATGTCTGTGACATCTATCATGCACACATCCATGCAGATATTTCCTATATACGGTGCCTTTTTGCCATTGACAATGCAATATCCCTTTCCGTTGCCAAGTCGGCGGTTAAGTCCGTCGGCATATCCTATGGGTAATGCGGCGATGCGTGAGTCGCGTTCAAGAGTTCCTTTGCGGCTGTAGCCTACTGTCTCACTTGCCGGAACATCATGAATCTGCAATATTATTGTCTTAAGTGTTGAAACCGGTCGCAGCTGTGTGTCGTTTCCTATGGGTGATATTCCATACAAGCCTATTCCTAAACGTACCATGTCGTAATGTGCACCGGCGAACCGTTCTGTTCCGGCACTGTTGCATATGTGTTTTAGTATCTTGTGCGAGAAGGCTGCCTGTAACTCGTTTGCCGCTTTTTCAAAACGCTCTATCTGCACCTTGGTGAAATCATCGAACATAGAACAGTCGCTTCCAGCAAAGTGTGAGAAAACCGAACGTGGTGTCAGGGCGTTCTGGCGTTTAAGCACCTCTATCAGTTCAGGAATTTCATCGGGGCGGAATCCTAAGCGATGCATGCCAGTATCAATTTTTATATGTATCGGGTAGTCGGTTATACCTTCGTGGCATGCCGCATGAGTCAGCAACTTCAGCATGCTGAAACTGTAAACCTCCGGTTCTAATTTATTGTCGAAAAGAGTGCTGTAAGAACTTGGTTCGGGGTTCATTACAATGATTCCGGTTGTTATGCCGTCTTTGCGTAGTTCGGCACCTTCATCGGCAACGGCTACAGCAAGGTAATCGACATTGCACTCTTGCAATGTGCGTCCCACTTCAAGTGCTCCTGCACCATAGGCCGAAGCCTTGACCATGCAAACGCTCTTGGCGTTGTTTGTAAGGTTGTTACGATAGTGGTTGAGGTTGTCACGTAAAGCACTTAAATTCACCTCGAGTATTGTTTGGTGTACTTTCTTTTCGAGAGCCTCTGACACATCTTCGAAATGGAAAGAACGCGAACCTTTTATAAGAATACATTCGTCATGCATTTCACGCAGGATATGCGATGCAAGCAACTGTTCCGTCGTTGTGAAAAAATGACATTCAATATTCGACTTTTTGAATTTGTTTGCCTGTGAATTTATATCCTTTCCAATTCCAATGAACTTTTCAATTTTTCTTTCTTCGAGATATTTCAAGACAATTCGGTAAAGGTTGCCGGCACTCTCTCCGGTCTGTTTTATGTCGGCAAGAATTAGAGTACGCTTCAGGTGTGGCAGCATGTTGCTGCGTCTTTCCATGAAATCGAGGGCTATATCGAGCGAAGCTGTGTCCGAGTTGTAACTGTCGTTGATGACAAGGCAGCCACGCTTGCCGTCTTTCACCTCAAGACGCATTGCAACAGGTTCAAGTTGTGCCATGCGTTCGGCAATTACATCGGCAGGAATCATCAGGTATAGGGCTGCTGCAAGACAACTTATAGAGTCCTCTATTGAAGCATCGTCAAGGAATGGTATGCGGTAACTGTTCTCTATTGTCAAATAGTGGTAACGTATGGTTGTACCTGTTTCGTCTTTTTTTATAGAACTGATGAAAAGCGGTCTTTCGGGATCAACTTTTGACCATGCAATCTCACGCGAAGGCAACATTGCTTTTGTAACGCAGTTGGCAAGCAGTGGATCATCGGCATTGTATATGACAATGTCGCATTTGCGAAAGAGTGACAACTTCTCGAAGCACTTCTCCTGCATGGTACTGAAGTTCTCCTGATGTGCACTGCTTATGTTTGTTATGATGCCGATAGTTGGTTTTATTATGTGTCGCAGATTATCCATTTCGTGCATTTGCGAAATACCGGCTTCAAAAATACCGAGTGTACTGTCGCTATGCAGTTTCCACACTGACAAAGGAACTCCTATCTGCGAATTGTAACTGCGTGGTGAGCGTGCAACAGAGTAGTTGCCGCCTGTCAGTTGGTAGAGCCACTCCTTTACAATGGTCTTACCGTCACTGCCGGTAATTCCTACAATGGGAATGTCGAACCGCGAACGGTGGTATGTCGCAAGAGTCTGCAATGCGTTAAGGCTGTCGTTCACTATTATAAAATTCGCCTCGGACATGTCGCCAAAACGCTCAATACTATTAACAACAAAGTTGCGGACACCTCTGTGATAAAGCTCGTCAACATAATTGTGGCCGTCGCCATGCTTGGTCTTTATGGCAAAGAACATGCTCTCCTCGGGGAAACTGAGCGAACGGCTGTCGGTCAACAGTCGTGCGACCTTGCTCTCCGGGGAAACAAGCCTGCTTTGGGCTCTAAGTATTCTTGTTATTTGTTCAATAGTGTATTGCATTGCTTTATCTCTTTTTCTAAGTCAAGATGTGGATGTCGTTCCTTGATGCTGCTTATCTTGTTTAGCAAGTTGTTTACAAAACATTTGTATCCTTCCGATGTCGCATCAAAAGGGCGATGGTTCAAACCTCTGATAATCTCTTCAATATCATTGCATACAGCAATGGTCCTGTCACTTAAATAGCACTTGCCGAAAGACTCCCATATATATTCTATTGCCATGTTTGACGGGTGTACCATGTCATCGGCATAATAGCGGTAATCTCTCAACTCGTCAAGAACAATCTCGTATGCCGGGAAATAGAAAGTGTTGTCGGGAAATGTCTGCATAATCTCATCTATAGCAAGCAGTAGTGTGCTTTTGCTTTTTTGGTTGTCGTGTGCTCCGTCACGCAGGTGGCGTATTGGGCTTACGGTAAAGATGAATTTTATCTTCTCGTTCAGGCTTTTGTATAAATTTATCACTTCCGACAGTTCGGAAACAATCTCTTTAATACTTAAAAGCCTGCGGGTAAACATCTTTCCCGGTAGCTTGTGGCAGTTTCCGGCAACAGTTCCAGTGTTGTTCATTATATATGTATATGCAGTACCAAAAGTGATGAATATTGCATCGCACTCTTTAGCAATGTTGTGTGCTCTCTCCACTCTTTTATTCAAACATTCCAGCAGTTCATCTTTTCTGCCTCTTGAAAAATCGCTATGGTGCAGAATACTGTGCCACAATCCGTTGTGTTCAAACAATTCGGGCGAAGAAATTGTGAATCTCTCATCATTGGCCACCCTTTTTAGCATAGTGGCAATGGATAATGGATTATACAATACTCCAAATGGGTTCACATCAATGTTGAATTTCCTCTCTTTGAGTCGGCTACCAATGTTGCCGGCAAAGCAAGAACCTGCAAGGATTATGCGGCTCTCGTGTGTTATGTCGAATACCTTTTTTGGTAGTTCTACAGGAGTTGTGAAATTCATTGTGGTAAACAGTTAATACATCAACAAAACCAAGAGTGTTGCTTTTGCTCTACTGCAAAGATAATGTAAATGAATTAAAAACAAATTTATTGTAGTTTAAAACATTCAACTTTTGATTGTAAAAATACTCTTCGGCAAACAATACATATTGCAATATGTTTTAATCAAAGACAAATGTTATAGAATGGAAATTCATGAATTAAATGGTTGTTGTATGAAAAAATTATTCTTTACACTGGCTATTGCCGGTTTTGCAATGTTTTCCAATGCACAGGAAACAATTCAGGTTAGTGAAGAGGTTGTTATCGCTACCGATGGTAAGCAGGTCGTGACGAATCCCTATGGCGATAACTGGTTTATCAGTGTTAATGGCGGTATTCATCTTTACAATGGTGTGGTAACAAAAGGAGAGAGCCCGTTTGAACACATTTCACCCGCACTCAGCGTTTATGGCGGTAAATGGCATACTCCCGGTTTGGGTTGGCGAGTAGGTTACAACGGATTGAACATAAAGCCTTTTAAGAATTCAACCCATTATGCTCTCTTAAACTTCCACTTTGATGCATTGCTGAATTTGAGTAATCTTATTTTTGGCTATAACGAAGAGCGAATTTGGAATCTCATTCCTTATGTCGGTGCCGGTTGGGCCGGTCGCACCTATGATGGTCATAATGGCTTGACAGGAACCTTATCGGCCAACTATGGTATCTTGAATACATTCCGTATAGCCAAGCGTTGGGCTGTGAATCTTGAACTGTCGGGTTACTTCTTCAGGAATGGTTTCGGTGGAAAATTCGGTAAGGAAGGACATGATATGATGTGGTCTTTGACTGCCGGTATTACATATCGTTTGGGCAAAGTCGGCTGGAGTCCGGCGATAGATCCTGCGGTGTTGCAGGCTGCATACGGTGGTGTTATAGCCAATCTTGAAGCCGATGTTGTTGAGGCCCGAAACATGAACGACATGGCACGTCGTGAGATAGCGTCACTCAATAACAAACTCAATGAAATGAATGCCGAGTGTCGTAAGATGCAGGCAAAAGTTGCACACGATGTCGTTGATTTCAAACAGTCGGTATTTTTCCCCTTTGGTTCATCAAAACTTGACTCTAAAAAGGAGGAATTGAATATCGAGGCCTATGCAAAAGCTGCCGCTGCAGCAGGAATGAAACTTAAGGTTATAGGCTTTACCGATTCAACAGGTTCGGTAAAATATAATGAGATGCTTTCAAAACAACGTGCCGAAAGTGTTGCCGAATTGCTTAGAGCCAACGGAGCTATGGTTGAAACCGTTATAGGCCAGGGTGAGTCAGAGGAGTACAAGGCAATGTATCTGAACCGTCGTGCAATAATAGAAGTTGTTAAATAGTTAAAGTGTTAATAAATAAGTGGTAACACACATGTGACCAGCCAGCACAGGTCACATGTGTGTTGCTCGTGTGCATAAAAATGAGATAAAAGTTTGTTCGTTGTCTATTTTGTTTCTACTTTTATCGGACAGAAACAAAATTAAAACTATGGAAAAGATAAATATGCCTTGGGAAGAACGTCCCGTCGGTTGTAAGGACGTTATGTGGCGTTATTCTAAAAATCCGGTTATCGACCGTTATGCAATACCTACATCAAACAGTATCTTCAATAGTGCAGTAGTTCCTTTTGGAGATGGTTATGCGGGTGTATTCCGTTGTGACAACAAGGCTGTACAGATGAATATCTTTGCAGGTTTCAGCAAGGACGGTATAAATTGGGAGATAGAACATGAACCCATTGTTTTTAAGGCCGGAAATACCGAGATGATAGAATCGGAGTATAAATACGACCCACGTGTCACATGGATTGAGGACCGTTATTGGATAACTTGGTGCAACGGTTATCATGGACCTACTATTGGTATAGGATACACCTTTGATTTCAAGGAATTCTTCCAATGTGAGAATGCATTTTTGCCGTTCAACCGTAACGGAGTCCTGTTCCCGCAGAAGATAGACGGTAAGTATGCAATGCTGAGCCGCCCGAGCGACAATGGTCATACACCATTCGGTGACATATATATCAGTTATAGTCCCGACATGAAATATTGGGGTGAGCATCGTTGTGTGATGAAAGTCACTCCATTCCCCGAGAGTGCTTGGCAGTGTACAAAAATTGGTGCAGGCTCAGTTCCCATTCTCACCAATGAAGGCTGGCTTTTGTTCTACCATGGTGTAATAACAACCTGCAATGGTTTCCGTTATTCAATGGGTGCTGCATTGCTCGACAAGAATGATCCTTCCAAAGTCTTGTATCGTACCAAACCTTATCTGTTGGCTCCAGCCGCACCATATGAGCTTGCGGGTGACGTGCCTAACGTAGTGTTCCCTTGTGCGGCACTTAATGACGGTGATAAGGTTGCTGTTTATTATGGTGCAGCAGATACTGTTGTTGGAATGGCATTCGGTTATATTTCGGAAATTATAGAATTTATAAAGAACAACTCCTGCAAATAAACAGGCTGTATTTCTTGTTTTTTTAGCGTTTTTTCAAAAAAAAGAGATTAAAAAAGAGCAAAACGTTTGCAGTATTGAAAAATCTTTGTATCTTTGCACTCGCTTAACGGCAATTAGGTAGATTCGCTAGCTCAGCAGGTAGAGCACATCCCTTTTAAGGATGGGGTCCTGGGTTCGAGCCCCAGGCGAATCACGAAAGACAAGAGGATGAATATTCATCCTCTTGTCTTTTATTATTTTTCTTTTCTCTATACACATCTTGAACTTTCAGGTTCAAATTCAGGTGATGCACTATAATATTCTATTGCAATCTGCCAAAAACCAAACTCGTTGACATTTGTTTATAACTTGCTAACTGTTATAACAAATATGATGAGGGTTCTATCTTTACTGTTTTTATCGCTATTTATCTGTGCCGGAACAATGGCACAAAGGAATGATGAGTTGATTGGCAATCCTTTGCCACAAGGGTGGAGCGAGGGCGAGTTCTTTAACCAGACAATGCCACCCGATGATGAGTGGTGGAAGAATTTTGAAGATATGGTTCTTGATTCACTCATTGTTGTGGCCTGTGAAAAGAACTATTCGGTACTTGTGGCCTTGGAGAATATTAAAAAGGCTAAAGCGGCATGGCACAAGTCGCAAAGCGGGCTAATGCCTGACGTTGGTTTGAACATTGGTTGGCAACGTGCAAAAACAAGCGGTAATACTGCTCAATCGTTATATAAAGAGACTTGGGAGGGCTATTATAGTGTTGCAGCGTCAATGAAATGGCAAGCAGATATCTTTGGCAGTATCTATATGAGAGCAAAAGCCCAAAAGAGTCTTTTTATGGCAACCGAAGAGGAATACAATGGTGTTATGGTATCTCTTGTGGCTAATGTTGCCATTACATATTTTTCGTTACGCGAGGCTCTTGCCGAGATGCAGGTAATACGCTGGAACGTAGAGTCTCAGCGGGAGATTATGGATATTGTCGTTTCGCGATACGATGCCGGTCTGGCTTCTAAACTTGATGTATCTCAGGCACGTAGTGTCTATTACAGTACAATGGCTAAGATTCCGGCCATGCAGGCGACAATAGATAACTATCGCAATGCCATGGCGGTGCTCTTGGGGATATATCCGCAGGAATTGGTTGGCTGGTTGCAAGAGGGCTATGCTTTGCCTGAATATATGGAAATGCTCGCGGTTGGAGTACCGGCAGGGCTTGTTCGTCGCCGTCCCGATGTCAGGAGTGCCGAGAGGGAGGTCGAGGCGTACGCGGCACTGCTTGGAGCAACTAAACGCGATTGGTTTCCACAGATATATTTTTCGGGAACTATTGGGTTTGCCTCGGATGAACTGAAGAGACTTCCCCGTCATGAGAGTCTCACTTGGGAAATTGCTCCAAGCATAAGTTGGGCGGCTTTTAGTGGCAATGAGAGGGTCAATGCAACACGTGAGGCACGTGCTACACTCGATGCAAGCATACTGTCGTTCAACAACACAGTACTGACAGCCATTCAGGAGGTTGAAAATGCCATGTCGCTCTATAAAAGTTCAATATCGCAAATTGTCTCTTTGCGTGAAGCTGTAAATCAGAACCAAGAGACATTGACTCTTTCGTTTGAACTCTACAAACAAGGATTGACCGAATTCCAAAACGTTCTTGATGCCCAACGTTCTCTGCTTGAATATCAGAACTATCTGGTTCAGGCACATGGCAGTTCGCTTATATATCTTGTAAAACTTTATGAAGCCCTCGGTGGTGGTTGGTAAAAAGAAATAAACAGTTCCTTTTATGAAGAAGATTGTATTTGCTGTGGTATTGCTTGCCGTTACAGCGTGCCACAAAGAGAAGAAGGTTAGTGAGAGTGTGATGTCGCTACCCATTGAGGTTGCTACACCTGTTGAACGAGATGTAAGGCTCACACGTGAATATCCCGGATATCTGGATGCCGATGCAACGATATCCATTGTGGGGCGTGTCAATGGTACAATAGTAAAACGTAATTTCGTTGAAGGCGGGCGAGTGAAAAAAGGAGATTTGTTATTTGTCATAGAACCGACTCTGTACGAGAATAGTGTAGCACAGGCTCAGGCAGCCCTGCAGACAGCCAAGGCAGAACTTGATTATGCCAAGAGTAATTATGAACGTATGAAAGTTGCCATAAACAGTAATGCAGTCAGTCAAATTGAACTGCTACAAGCTAAAAGCCGTGTCGAGAGCGGCGAAGCTGCTGTTGACAATGCACGTGCGGCGTTGAACAGTGCAAAGACCAAATTGGGATATTGCTATGTAAAAGCACCCGAAAACGGTGTGGTTGGTCTCCGTAATTATTCTGTGGGTGCATACATCTCGGGAGAGATGAATCCGGCAGAACTCTGCAAATTGTATAAGGATGATGTTATGTATGCCTATTTTGATATCAGTGATGCACAATGGCTAAAAAAAGTTGAGCGTGGCGAGAATAGCATTGATCAAAGTTCTATAACATTCACAATGGGTGACGGCAGACTTTTTACATGGGATGCCAAAATAGATTATCTTGCTCCTGATGTGAACCTCAGTACCGGTACATTGCGTGTACGTGCCGAACTTGATAACGAGAATGGCTTTCTAAAACCCGGTAGTTATATAAATGTTGTGTTGCCATACGATGATATAAAAAATGCCTTGTTGATAAACGATGCTTCAATAGGTACCGACCAACTTGGAAAGTTTATCTATGTGGTTACACCGTCGAACAGAGTGGAGTATAGGCGTATTGAAGCCGGTGAAATTGTCGATGACACCTTGCGTCTGGTAACCGACGGCCTTGCCCCAGGCGAGATGTATGTTACTAAAGCCTTGCTTAAAGTGCGAAACGGAATGTCTGTGACCCCTATAATGGAAGATAATCGCAAAAAGATGTAGTCATGAAATTCTCCAAATTCTTTATAGAAAGACCAATATTCGCAACAGTGCTTTCGCTGTTGCTGTTGGTGGCCGGCGGTGCGGCACTGTTTGTATTGCCAATAGACCAATATCCTTCAATAACACCACCTACGGTACAGGTGAGTGCAGTCTATCCGGGAGCCAATGCCGAGACCATTGCACAAACAGTTGGAATTCCCATAGAACAGCAAGTCAACGGTGTCGATGGTATGATCTATATGAGTTCCACATCTTCTTCATCGGGAACATATCAACTGACGGTTACTTTTGAGACCGGAACAGATATTGATATGGCTACGGTATTGGTGCAGAACAGGGTGAATATTGCATTGAGTTCTTTGCCGAGTGAGGTAACTCAGCAAGGTGTCGTGGTGCAGAAACAATCTACGAATATCGTACTATTCATAACCCTTACCGGTGATAAGGATTATGATCAGTTGTATCTGTCAAACTACGCACAACTGCAACTAGTCGATCAGCTGACACGTACTTCGGGTGTAGGTGGTGTTGAGATTATGGGAGCAGGAAAATACTCTATGCGAGTGTGGCTCGATCCTGAGGCGATGCGTATTCGCGGAATATCTCCTGCCGAGGTGTATGCAGCCATAAGCAAGCAGAATCTTGCTGTCTCAGCCGGTTATGTAGGTCAGACACTTGATGCCACAGCCGATAATGCCTTCCAATATACGTTGAACGTTGAGGGACGCTTGAGTGATGCTGTACAGTTTTCCGACATAGTAATACGAAACGATGGAGTCAATATGTTGCGTCTTGGCGATATTGCACGCATAGAGATTGGCAGCGAGACCTATTCGTCATCGTCACGTCTTCAAGGCAAGCCAACTGCGGCACTTGCGGTATATCAGTCTCCGGGTTCAAGTTCTCTTGCTGTTTCCAAAGCTGTAAAGGCCAAGATGGAAGAACTCTCAAAAGCCTTTCCGCCCGAGGTCGAATACAGTATAGCACTTGACACAACAGATGTTGTTCGCAGTTCCATAGAGGAGGTGCTCTTGACTTTTCTTGAGACAACATTGCTTGTAGTCTTTGTAATATTCCTCTTCTTGCAGAACTGGCGTGCAACCCTCATTCCATGCCTTACAATACCTGTATCATTGATAGGTACATTTGCTGTGATGTTACTGCTCGGGTTCTCTATAAATACCTTGACTTTGTTTGGTCTTATCCTTGCTATAGCGATAGTTGTGGATGATGCCATTGTGGTTGTAGAGAATGCTACGCGAATACTTGACGAGGGTAAACTCACGCCACGTGAAGCAACAGAAAAGGCAATGGACGAGATAAGCGGTCCCATCATTGGTGTTGTGTTGGTGATGATGGCAGTGTTCGTTCCCACAACAATGATTGGTGGTATCTCGGGAGAATTATACAAACAGTTTGCTCTTACCATAGCAACGGCAACACTTTTGAGTGGCTTCAATTCCCTTACGTTGACTCCGGCACTCAGTGCGATATTGCTGCGTCCCACATCGGCAAATAAAGAAAATGGCTTTTTCCGTTGGTTTAATCGTGGCTATGATATCGTTCAGCAGTTTTATGACCGTTGTGTAGAATTACTGTTACGCAAAACATGGTTAGCTGCCATAAGTTTTGCGGCAATGGTTGCACTTGCCGTTTATATGTTCACTCATTGGCCTACAACATTCATTCCAGCCGAGGATGACGGCTATTTTATCGTGAGTGTGCAGTTGCCTCCGGCGAGTTCACTTAGTCGTACCGAGGCGGTTGCGGCAATAGTTGAGGATATTGTTGCCCAATATCCCGAGGTAAAGACAAACATCAGCATCAGTGGTTTCAGTATAATGAACAACGGACGTCAGAGTAATGCGGCCAGCGTCTTTGTGGTGCTTAAAGATTGGAGTCTGCGTAAGAAAAAAGGCGAGTCGGCTGCCGATGTCGTAGCACGTTTCAACCGTCAGGCATATATAGAGATAGAAGAGGCACAATGTTTTGCCTTTGTTCCTCCGTCAATTCCCGGAATAGGTAATGTCGGTGGCTTGCAAATGCAACTCGAGGACCGTAAATCCTTGGGAATGACGGAACTGCAGAAAGGAGTGGATGCGTTGACATCAAATTATTCTACTTATAATGCCATTGCAGTCATGAATAGCTCTTTCGAGGCCGACGTACCACAATATTTTATCAACATCGACCGTGACAAAGCTATATCCATGGGGCTTGATGTCGGTAATGTGCTGGCAACATTAAGTTATTATATGGGTGCAATCTATGTCAATGATTTCGTTCTTTTGGGGCGTATATGGCAGGTAAAGATGGCTGCGGGTGAGCAGAATCAAAAAATGATTGAAAACATAATGAAACTGAGTCTTGCAAACAATAAAGGCGAGATGGTTCCTTTCAGTAGCTTTGTTACCACTGAAGAGATTCTTGGCAGCGATCAGCTGACTCGCTATAACATGTATAACAGTGCTGCAGTAACAGCAAATCCCGCCCAAGGCTACAGTTCCAGCCAGGTTATTGACGAAGTGGCACAACTCTTTAAGGCACAGCTTGGTGATGAATTTGGTTACGAGTGGACTGGTGTCGCTTTTCAGGAGCAGAGTGCCGGCAGGAACACCTCTTTAATATTTTCATTAGCCCTGCTGGTGGCGTTTCTTGTACTCGCTGCACAGTATGAGAGCTGGACGAGTCCCGTTGCCGCCATAATGGGTGTACCCATAGCTTTGCTCGGAGCAATAGTAGGCTGTTGGCTTACCGATATTCCTGTGAGTATATATACCGAGGTAGGTATAGTCCTTCTCATAGCATTGAGTGCCAAAAACGGAATACTTATTGTGGAGTTTGCACGCGACTATCGTGCTGCCGGAAATGATATCCGTTTCAGTGCTTCCGAAGCAGGGCATGTCCGTTTACGCCCAATCCTCATGACTTCGCTTTCGTTTGTTATTGGAGTTATGCCATTGCTTTTTGCTGCCGGGGCAGGTGCCGGAGCAAGACTCTCGTTGGGTGCGGCAGTTGTTTTTGGTATGTTGCTGAATACTGTTATTGCAACACTGTATATCCCTAATTGGTACGAATGGATGCAACGCTTGGAGGAACGGTTTAGGCGAAAGAAATAAATTTTAAAAAATAAGTACACCAACAGTCGGTTCCAGACAGAACCGACTGTTGGTGTATATGGTAATTGTTTTAGAAAATACTGGTATGTTCGTGAATTACATAGCCTCGTCTGTGAATATAGTCTTGAATGAGAGTGTGGCAGCCTCTTTGTCGGGCAGACATGCCAAATGATAGCAAGGTACCAATGATAGCAGGCAACTTATGAAATTGCTGATGTGGTCATACAACTCTTCGTCATGGGCGAATGCCGGAGGACAAGAGGGGTGTATGGCTCCGTATGCCTGCAATATTGGTAGTTTATTTATTTGATTGTAAGGTGCTTGCGACAGGCGGACACAACCTTTCAACTCGTACCGTTCCTGTTTGTAACAAGGCGTTTTTCCGCTCCAGGGACTTCCGTATGCCCAAATCTTGCCATCTTCAACACGAAGGAAAGGACTGTCATCATTCAAAAGAAAAGCACCTTCAAAGTTTTCCTGCCATAGACGTGTATGTGTACTTTTCCCCGTTCCGCTTGCACCCAAGAATAGTACAGCCTTGCCTTGATAAACAATACAGCTAGCATGAATGGCAACAGTGTTATATGGAACAATCATCAGTCCCAATCCTATCCACATGGCAAAGCGACATAGTCCGGCAGAGAACTTTCCGCAAAGTGCCACCTCGTTGTCACCTTCATTATGCCATAGATAGAATGTATCTTCACCTTGTTGTTCTAAAGTTAAAATGAAGCCGTGTTCTGTTCTGCCGAATTTACCGTTCACATTCTCGTGAGTAAACTCATAGCAAACCTGCTTAATCTTAGGCACATCAGTGCCCTCGACAAATGAAAAAAGCACATCACCGCCAGCCGTGCGAAATGGTGCAAACCCGTCAATGGATTCAACAGCCTTGCATAACTCACTTCCTGATACAGTAAAACAATGCCCTGCAACCTGATACGTATTATTCATAATAGTCACCATTATACCCCCTTAAAACACTATATGAAATAGCGAGAGTTATTCTATCACGCCGCATTGTTTGAGAGATTCAACCCATTTACAAGCATCCTTCAATGCTTGCTCGTTGCTTATTCCATAGGTTTCCACCAAAACTTTTGCCGCATCCTCAGTGGTAAATTCAAGCTCGGCCAATGCTTGATAAAGCAAGCAGGCAGATGCGTTCAGTGAGATGATACGTGTCATATCGACATTAGCAGAGCCCTGATTTACTATTATAGTTTCGCCGGCTATTTTGCGGAGTTTATAGTTGTGATTTATTTTCATTTTTTTTATTTGATGTGCAACCTTTTTTACGGTACTTTTATAGTTGTATTCAACAGCTGTTTCAAAAACTGTATAAAGGTAGTTTTTTTTACGGTAAAAAACCTAAAATCGCTGAATTGATTTTTCGGCAAAAAACATATAAATTGAAAATTTATATCTAATTTTGTACAATAAATCCACATCTTTATAAAGATGTTGGTTAATGTTTGTAAGATGACACAAACAGATATGTTGCACGACAGCCACCATGTATCGACAGTCAATGTGACTGACGACCGCGAAGCGTACCCAAAATGTTGGGTCGCAGCCCTTGTTCAGGTGCGTACAGAGAAGTCGGTAAGCAAGAAACTGCAAAGTCTCGGTATTGAGACTTGGGTTCCGGTACAAAGTGAAATTCATCAGTGGAGCGACCGCAAGAAGAAGATTGAGCGTGTAGTCATTCCAATGGTTGTCTTTATTCATGTAGAAAAGAGTGCCATTAAAGAGTTGGCTTACCACTCCTTTATCCACAAATTGTTGACCGCTCCCGGTCAACGTATACCCGCCATAATTCCCGATGCCCAGATTGAGAGTTTGAAGTTTATGTTGGGACAGGCCAAAGCACAAGTCGAGATAAGAGAACGCATCTTCAAGACAGGTGACCATGTCAGCATTGTTCGTGGCCCGTTGAAAGGCCTTGAAGGTGAGCTTTGCAAGGTGGAATCAGACAAGTCTATGGTTGCTGTCATGATTGATTGCTTGGGATATGCCTGCATCAGCATTGACAAATCCGATATACTCCTTAAGCCAATCTCTTAATACAGAAAACCGTATAAGTCTTGGTGAAATTTAATATTAGATCAATAAAATCCAGTTTATGAAAATAGCAGTTGCCGGAACAGGTTATGTAGGTCTTAGCATGGCTACGCTTTTGGCACAGCACAATAGTGTTGTAGCAGTAGATATCGTACCCGAAAAGGTTGAGATGATCAACCGTCGTCAGTCACCTATTCAGGACGAATACATTGAGAAATATTTTGCAGAGAAGGATTTGAACCTGACAGCAACTCTTGATGCCGAGTACGCTTATAAGGACGCCGATTTTGTTGTTGTTGCAGCCCCCACCAACTACGACAGCCAAAAGAATTTCTTTGACACATCGGCTGTGGAGAAAGTTATTGACTTGGTGCTGAAATATAACTCCGAGGCAATAATCATTATCAAGAGTACTATTCCGGTAGGCTATACAGAGTCCATACGCAAGAAGACGGGCTGCGAGAATATCCTGTTCTCTCCAGAATTCCTCCGCGAAAGCAAAGCCTTGTATGACAACCTTTATCCGAGCCGTATCATTGTTGGCCGCCCCGCTGGCAATTCCCGTCTGGAAGAGGCTGCCCGCACCTTCGCCGGTCTTTTGGTGCAAGGAGCAATAGGAAACAATGCCGATGCAGACAAAGGCATTCCGGTACTCTTTATGGGCTTGACCGAGGCAGAAGCCGTCAAACTCTTTGCCAATACTTATTTGGCACTGCGAGTAAGCTATTTCAACGAACTCGACACGTATGCCGAGATGAAAGGTCTCGATTCAGCTGCCATCATTGGAGGTATCGGCCTTGACCCACGCATCGGCACTCACTATAACAACCCGTCGTTCGGCTACGGAGGATATTGCCTTCCTAAAGATACTAAGCAGTTGCTTGCCAACTATCAGGATGTACCGCAGAACATGATGAGTGCCATTGTAGAGAGTAACCGCACACGCAAGGATTTTATCGCCGACCAAGTTCTCCGCATGGCTGGTTGGTATGCATATACAGAAAGCAATCAATACAATTCGGCGGTGTCTAAATCGTCCCTCTTGGGGAGGGGCAGGGGGGAGGCTGCAGTTCCTGTAATTGGTGTCTATCGTCTTACCATGAAGAGCAACAGCGACAATTTCCGTCAGAGCTCAATTCAGGGCGTGATGAAACGCATCAAGGCAAAAGGAGCCGAAATCATCATTTACGAACCAGCATTGGAAGACGGCACAACATTCTTCGGCAGCAGAGTGGTAAACGATATCGAGGCATTCAAGTCACAGGCACAAGCCATCATTGCCAACCGCTATAACCCTTGCCTCGACGATGTACAGGAGAAAGTATATACCAGAGACATATTCCGTCGCGATTAAGCGAAGAATGTATTCCCGTAACATTTACAAATAACAACGTTTCATAGTCAATGAAAACCATCATAGTAACAGGCGCAGCCGGCTTCATAGGTTCCAACTTGGTAAAAAGGCTTTGCGGAACATCGGCAGAGGACATTGTTGTCGGTATCGACAACATGAACGACTACTACGATGTCCGCTTGAAGGAGCAACGCTTGGAAGAACTATTGCAATACCCCACCTTTAAGTTCATACAAGGGAACATTGCTGATAGACAACTCATCAACGACATATTTACTGAACACCAGCCACAAATTGTAGTGAACCTGGCAGCACAGGCTGGCGTGCGTTACAGCATCACCAACCCCGACGCATACATCGAGAGCAACATCATAGGATTCTATAACATACTCGAGGCTTGCCGTCACAACAACGTGGAGCATCTGGTTTACGCATCATCGTCAAGCGTTTATGGCAACAACGAGAAAGTCCCATACAGTACCGATGACAAGGTGGATAACCCCGTTTCACTCTATGCTGCCACAAAGAAGAGCAACGAGCTGATGGCACACGCCTACAGCAAGCTCTACAACATCCCAAGTACAGGACTTCGATTCTTCACAGTATATGGCCCTGCAGGCCGCCCCGACATGGCATACTTCGGCTTTACCAATAAACTGGTGAATGGCGAGAAAATACAGATATTCAACTACGGCAACTGCAAGCGTGACTTTACATATATAGACGATATAGTTGAGGGGGTATATCGAGTGATGATGAAAGCCCCAGCCAAGCAAGTGGGCGAGGACGGATTGCCTATCCCCCCCTACAAGATATACAACATAGGCAACAACTGCCCCGAGAACCTGTTGGATTTCGTAACCATACTACAGGAAGAACTGATTCGTGCAGGTGTGTTGCCACAGGATTACGACTTTGAAGCACACAAGGAACTTGTACCTATGCAGGCAGGAGACGTACCTGTGACATACGCCGACACATCGGCCCTTGAAGCCGATTTCGGTTTCAAGCCCTCGACCAGCCTGCACGAAGGTTTGCGTAAGTTTGCGGAGTGGTACTATAGATATTATAGAAATTGATATATGGCAAACGGAACCAAAACAAATACGCTTTTTAAAGGATTGTCTATACAGACTCTTGTTACAATAATGATGGGAGTTCTGGAAATCACATACTTTGCCGTAATGTCTCGTTTGCTAACCAAAGCCGATTTTGGTTATTTTGCAGCAATTAGCGGTGTTATGGCTATTAGTATGAGCATGTCCGATGCTGGATTGGGGTCAGCTGTAATACAAAAAAAGGACGCAAGCGAGAAACACGTATCTACAGCTTTCAGTTTAAGTTGTATAATGGGTGTTTTTTTTTCAGTTCTATTATTTCTATTATCTCCTTGGATTGCCAACATTATTGCAGACGAAACACTGGTGCTGCCATTGCAAATAATGTCATCCACAATATTAATGCATAGCCTGATAAGCGTGGGCAATGCTTTGTTGTATAGAAAATTGAATTTTAGGCGCATAGGTCTCAACTCTGTCTGCTCATATTTTTTAAGTTCGTGTATCGGTGTGGTTTTAGCATACAATGGATTCGGGCTAATGTCAATCATATATGCCAACATCCTATATTCAGTCTTTACACTCATACTTCTATTTGGATTTTGCGTAAGGTTTCCAAAGTGGGGGATTTACAAGGAAGAAAGAAAAGGAATTGTCTCATTCGGTGGTTGGCTGACAATTGGTGTCGTTTTAAATAACATCAGCCATCAATTAGACAAATTGGTATTGTCTAAATGGTTGTCTGTTGAAGTTTTAGGAGCCTACAACCGTCCCGCAGGTTTTGTTTCTACTATTTCAAGCAAGATAAATGGCATTTTTGATACAGTTCTGTTCCCTATGCTTGCCGATATGCAAGACAATAAGGAGAAGGTAAAAAGTGTATTTATACGTGCAGTTTCTTTACTGAATTCATTCTCCGCAGTTCTAGCTATCGCCTTCCTATTCAATTCAGAATTAATAATTAATATATTTTTTGGAAGTGAATGGCTGAATATTATCCCAATTATGCAAATTGTGTCGCTTAGTGTTATTTTTAATATAAACAGCAGATTAGTAGATTGTTTCTTTCGTAGTTTGAACTATGTCAAATTAGGAACAATACTCCGTTTCCTTGGTGTTTTCTTGACTTTGGGATGTTTATATATAGGAGTACATTATGGCATTTTGGGAGTAGCCTGGGGATTGTTTGTTTCCAACGTTTCGCTTGTCATAATAAAGATGATAGTATTATGCTTAAAGACGGAATCCAGCTTGTTCGAAATGTTCAAATGCTGGTTAATAGCTTGGAAACCGGCAGTTATTCCTACTATTACAGGTGCGGTCTATATGTGTTTGCCACATTCTGTTTTTATAAACCTTGTTTTTGCATCAATTTTTGGAACAATCGTTTTCGTGGAATTTGTAATTTTTCCAAAAATGATTAGTCGAGAATACTGTATGACTGTATATCCTATGATAACCAAATTTGTCAAAAAGTTAAAAAAAAGACCATAATACGAAGTCTTGAACTGAATGGCTTAGAATGAGGATGGTTTGTCTTTAAAAAACAACATGAATGATTAAATATTAA
>JAGCJL010000002.1 GCA_017647975.1 Bacteroidaceae bacterium
AGTATAAGGAGAACTACGACTACCGCAATGATGTGTTCCCTGCTCAGGTTCTTGAGAACGGAACATATTACATCATGCACGACGGAAAGTTTTTGACAAACAGCAATCCTAATGTGGCAGGAAATGCACCGCAGTTTGTTGCCGGAAAGGATACTATACGTCCGCAGAAGCAGGAGTGGAAGATTACTCTCGATCCAAGTACTAACAGATATAAGATTATCAATCTTGAGGATAACAGATATTTGAACGAGAAGGGTGAATTTACTGTTAGCGACGAGACTAATCCTTATGAGGCGGTTTGGCATACATACGAGATCTTGCTACATGCTAATGGCAAATATGCAATACAGAATGGCGGCCAGGCTGGTGATAAGTTCTGGGTGTCTGATGGTTCTCGTGTCAATAATAATGGCTCAAATGAAGTGCTTCCAAAGAACTTTGTATTTGATATAGTGCCTCTGAGTGGTGAAAAGGTTGATGCTATGATAGATACCGATGATGTCTATTATATTATGTTGGAGGGAAAATATTTTACAAATGTCAATGTTGGCGGTTCTGGTGGAACACCTGAATTTAGAGAGGTCGAAAATCCGGCTGAAGCTCAAGAATGGAACGTAAGTGTGGATGCGACAGGCAAGGATTGCTATAAGATAACAAGCAATGCTGACGGCAGATATGTCAATGAATATGCGGTCTTTGGTACAAATCAATATTACAGTGATTGGAATACATATCTTATCACGGTAAGAGATGGTAAAGCTTCGGTACAGCTTACGCAGTCTGCAGCCAAGAACGGTCTGAAATATTGGATGCCTTCGGGAAATATTCTTGAGGCAAAAGGTGTTGCACGTTCCGAGAGCTATTGTTTGAACTTCGTGAGAAAAAAAGTGGATACGTCAGTGTTGCTTGTTGATGCCGAAAAGATTTCGGTTAAGTTGGTGGATAAAACCATTGTCGTTGCGGGCGAGGTGAAATCTCTCTCTCTTTATTCTGCCGATGGTAAAAAGATTTCGTCAAGTTGCGGCAATGAAATTTCTGTGGAGGAGGTCGCAAAAGGCGTCTATGTAGTTGAGGTTTTGGGCGACAGCGAAAAAACTTCCGTCAAGGTCGTTATAAAGTAAAAGTTTACTTATTAGGTTAAAAAATGTTACCGGCAGGCAGTCGGTAACATTTTTTATGTCAGTTATTAACCAATTGTTCATAAGTTCATGCCGCTTTATAAAGTGTAGTAATTAAAAATTACTAACTTTGCCACATTAAATCTTCTGAATTTTATCCACAAAAGAATATTATGGGAAAAATAATAGCATTGGCAAACCAAAAGGGTGGTGTGGGCAAGACTACTACTGCCATAAATCTTGCGGCGTCTTTGGCGACTTTGGAAAAGAAAGTGCTTGTAATTGATGCCGACCCTCAGGCTAACGCCTCTTCGGGTCTTGGAATTGATATACGCAATATCGACTGTTCTATATACGAGTGTCTTATAAACAAAGTTCCTGCAAAACAGGGCGTGCATACAACTTGTGTGAAAGGGCTTGATATAATACCTTCTCACATAGATCTTGTTGGTGCCGAAATTGAGATGCTTGATATGCCTAATCGTGAGAAAATTATGCGTGAGGCTCTCTCAACAATAAAAGACGAATATGACTATATCCTGATAGACAGTTCTCCTTCGCTTGGCCTCATTACTGTTAATTCATTGACTGCGTCCGATTCTGTGGTGATTCCAGTCCAGTGTGAATATTTTGCATTGGAGGGTATCAGTAAGTTGCTTAATACAATCAAAATTATTAAGTCTAATCTTAATCCTAAACTTGACATAGAAGGCTTCTTGCTCACAATGTTCAATTCTCGTCTGCGTTTGAGCAATCAGGTTTACAACGAGGTGAAGAAACACTTCCGTGAATTGGTGTTTGAAACAGTCATACAGCGTAATATCCGTTTGGGAGAGGCACCGAGTATGGGACTTCCGGTAATAATGTACGATGCTGAATCAACCGGTGCAAAGAACTATTTAGCATTGGCACAAGAGATAATAAATAGAAACGAAAAATAATGGCAAAACAGAAATTTACATTGGGTCGCGGTTTGGACGCTCTTATCTCTACTGAGGCTTTGCGTACTTCGGGCTCTTCATCTATAGGGGAAATTGAGATTGACAAAATATTTGCCAATCCAAATCAGCCACGTCGTGACTTCAACGAAGAGGCT
This sequence comes from Bacteroidaceae bacterium, assembly GCA_017647975.1. Taxonomy (GTDB): domain Bacteria; phylum Bacteroidota; class Bacteroidia; order Bacteroidales; family Bacteroidaceae; genus HGM04593. The sequence goes on from JAGCJL010000002.1 coordinate 2,215, forward strand.
TTACAAGAACTTGCCGACTCAATAAGTGAGTTGGGAGTGATACAGCCTATCACTCTCCGTAAAATGGAGGATGATACATATCAAATCATTGCCGGTGAGAGACGTTTTCGTGCATCACAACTTGCAGGCAAGTCATCAATTCCGGCCTACATCCTCAATGCAAATGAAGAGGAGACAATGGAGATGGCTCTTATAGAGAATATCCAACGTGAGGACCTTAATCCGCTTGAGATATCTTTGGCATATCAGCAGTTGATTGAATTACACAACCTATCTCAGGAACAGTTGAGCAAGCGAGTGGGTAAGGGCCGTGCTACAATTGCAAACTTCTTGCGTCTGTTGAAATTGCCGGGAACCATTCAAGTGGCATTGAAGGAGAAGAAAATTGACATGGGACATGCAAAGGCTCTTCTTTCACTTGATTCTCATGCCGACCAAATAAATATCTTCAATGATATTATTGAGAAAAGATATTCAGTGCGTGAAGTTGAAGAACTTGTGCGTAAGGTAAAGGAGGGTGAGAGTATTCCTGCTGCAAAGCAGAAATGTAATGCTGACAAAAAGCAAGACGAGGTTTATCAGCAGTTGAAAAAACATCTGACACACTTCTTCAAGACACCGGTGCAGTTGACATGTTCGTCAAAGGGAAGTGGTAAAATAAGCATAAAGTTCAAGAACGAGAGTGAACTTGAACGTATCATTGCAATATTTGATAAGCTTAACCAATAAAAGTGAAAATATCTTTAAGGACATATAGGTTGTTACTGTTGGTGCTGTTGATGTTAATGGCATCTCTTTCTGTTGCACAGGTGCAGGAACGTAACTATATGACTCTTAATGATACTGTTAAAAGCGAACCTCCTATTATGTCTCACGCCCACGCCGACAGAGTATATAGGGATATAACAATAAAGAACCCACCGATTCCGGTAGATAGTGTTGTTTCACAGCCGAAACAGGAGATTGCCTCTAATGTGTGGAGACCCGATGTGGAGAGAGCGACATGGCTTGCTCTTGTAATCCCAGGCGGGGGTCAGATATATAACCGCAAATATTGGAAACTGCCTATTGTATATGGCGGTTTTGTCGGTTGTATGTATGCCTATAATTGGAACGGGCAGATGTACAAGGATTACCGTCAGGCTTATCTTGATATAATGGATAGCGATCCGAACACAGATTCGTTCAAGGACTTCTTTCGTCCAGGATATGATTTTGAACGTAACAAGGAGTATCTCAAAAATGTCTTTAAAAAGAGAAAGGACAAATATCGCCGTTGGAGAGACATGAGCATCTTTGCTTTTGTCGGTGTTTATGCCTTGTCAGTGATAGACGCTTATGTCGATGCACAGTTGTCAAGTTTTGATATAAGTGAGGATATAAACCTTTCAATAGAGCCACAGGCGATAAACAGTGACCGTATGCTGCATGATAAGGGGTACTACGGCTTTAATTGTAATATAAAATTTTAGAAAAATATAAAACTGAAAATGCAAAACAAAGTAATATTACTGATACTGATAACACTTTCTGCGTTTACAGCAAAGGCGTATGATTTTGCAGAAACTGACTCAGTTGCATTAGATAAGGAATTGGTTTTGACCGACACTGTTCTGGTTGCAGATACTCTGTTGTTGACCGACACTCTATGCAATGATTCCATAGTTTTTGATGTACCCGAATATTTAGTCTGTGATATTGACAGCATGCTTAACTCATGGCAGGCAAAGAATCTCTTGAATGTAATTGAGTCCTCTTTTGATACAGTGAATGTGAAGGTTAGTGATACTGTTTATGCAGAACGTCTTCGCAGTCTGCCTGTAATTGTCAATATGCCTTTTAACTATACAGTAAAGTCTTGTATTGACAGGTATGCCACAAAAAACCGTTCTTTGGTTTCGTACATGCTTGGAATGTCGGAATTTTATATGCCTATAATAGAGGAGGAAATTGACAAGCAGGGTATTCCTTATGAACTTAAATATTTGCCTATAATAGAATCGGCTCTGAATCCAAAGGCTGTTTCACGTGCCAATGCCAAGGGACTGTGGCAGTTTATTTTCCCTACAGCAAAACTTTATGGTTTGCGTTCAAACAATTACATTGATGAACGTTTCGACCCTATTAAATCAACTAAGGCTGCTGTGAAATACCTTAGAGACCTGCATAAACTTTTTGGAAAATGGGATCTTGCTATTGCAGCTTATAACTGCGGTCCTGGCAATGTGAAGAAGGCTATTGTACGCTCGGGCGGCAAGACCGATTTCTGGGAAATATATCCTTGGTTGCCACGTGAGACACGCGGCTATCTTCCAATGTTCATTGCGGCGAACTATATCATGACATACCATAAAGAACATGGTATAGTCCCCATGGAACCAAAGACACCTATTGCGACAGATACTGTACATGTGAGCAGGAATCTGCATTTCAAACAGATAGCCGAGGTATGTGGTGCTGATATTGATGAGATAAGGGCGTTGAATCCCCAATATATAAAGGATATTGTTCCAGGTGAGAACGAGCACTTTGTCTTGCGTCTTTCCAATGATCTTGTAACGCAGTTCCTTGCCAATGAGGATTCTATATATCGTCACAAGGAAAAGGAGTTCTTCCCCAAGGCGAGTGTTGCTGAAATGTTGAAGCAGGCTAAGGCTAATGATGATGGTCGTGGAACTCTCAAGTATCATAAAATTAAAAAAGGTGATACCCTCGGTAGTATTGCTCTTAAATACAGAGTAACCGTTAAACAGATAATGAGGTGGAACGGTATGAGTAATACTAAAATACGCGAAGGCAAGTATTTGAAAATATATTAACCGTCATGGATAGCAACGAAGAGAAAAAGGTTGTCAATGAGGAGGCTGCCATAAATTCAGCCTTTCAGGAATTGCTGGATATCTATTTGGCATCGCAGCACCGCAAGAAAGTTGAACTTATAACAAAGGCATTCAATTTTGCAAGGCAAGCCCACAAGGGGGTTCGCCGTCATAGCGGTGAGCCATATATCATGCACCCTCTTGCTGTTGCACGCATTGTATGCAAGGAGATTGGTCTGGGTTCTACATCAATTTGTGCTGCCTTGTTGCACGACGTTGTTGAGGATACTGACTACACTGTTGAAGATATCCGCAATCTCTTCGGAGACAAGATTGCAGGAATTGTCAGCGGATTGACAAAAATTGCCGGTGGCGTTTTTGGAGCACACGCATCGCAGCAAGCTGAGAATTTCAAGAAGTTGCTTCTTACCATGAGTGAGGATATCAGGGTTGTTCTCATTAAGATTGCTGACCGTTTGCACAACATGCGTACGCTGGAGTATATGCAAGTGAACAAGCAATACAAGATTGCCGGTGAAACCCTGTATATATATGCTCCTATTGCTTATCGTCTTGGATTGAGCCGTATAAAGACCGAACTCGAAAATCTAAGTTTCAAGTATGAACATCCCGAAGAGTACGCACGCATAGAGAAAAAGATTGAAAAGACACAGCGTGAACGTGATAAGCTCTATGAGTTGTTTACTAACCCCATATGCGAACAACTCGATGCAATGGGACTCAAATATCATATTATTGGTCGCGTGAAATCACCATATTCCATCTGGAATAAGATGCAGAAGAAACATGTGGCATTTGAGGATATATATGATATTCTTGCTGTAAGAATTATCTTTACACCGCGTGAAGGTTGGGACGAGAATAATGAGTGTTTCAATATTTATATTGCCCTGACAAAACTTTATAATGCCCATCCTGACCGTTTACGTGATTGGGTAAACAAACCACGCACCAACGGTTATAAGGCTTTGCATGCGACATTCATGAGTCATTATGGCGAGTGGATAGAGGTGCAGATACGTAGTGAGCGTATGAATGAGGTTGCAGAACGCGGTATTGCAGCCCATTGGAAATATAAGAATCAGGGTGATAACTCCAACGATGAACAGCTTGACAATTGGTTGCATACCATAAAGGAGATTCTTGATGATCCTCAACCCAATGCACTCGATTTTCTCGATACTATAAAACTGAATCTTTATGCAACAGAGATATTTGTCTTTACTCCCAAGGGTGACATAAAGACGATGCCACAGAATTGTACCGCACTTGACCTTGCATACAGCATACATACTTTCCTTGGCAACCACTGTATCGGTGCCAAAGTAAACCATAAACTTGTTCCGTTAAACCATCAATTGCAGAGTGGTGATCAGGTAGAGATTCTTACATCAAATGCTCCGCGTGTTGATGAGAGCTGGCTTTCATTCGTGACAACAGCCAAGGCCCGTGCAAAGATACAAGCCGCCTTGCGTCGTCAGCAGCGTCTGTTGCAGAACGAGGGCGAAGAGAAACTCAATAAGTTCTTGGGTGACGAGGGGTTGAATAATTATGCGGGCAATATCGAGAAACTTATTGTCTTGCATAAGGTCAAGGATCGTGATGCATTGCTCTATGCAATAGGAAAAGGAACGGTTGTACTTGGTAATGATGACAAGGATGCGTTACTCGGTAACAAACGCCTTACTTTTGCATCTCTCTTCTCGTTCAGTAAAGATAAAAAGAAAGAGGATGGGGTAGATGTGGAGTGTTACGAAGAGATTGACCGCAAGGTGCCGCTGAACCTTACCGATGATAATCTCAAACGTAAATTTATCATCGCTGATTGTTGTCATCCCATTCCGGGAGATGATGTTCTTGGTTTCTATGACGAGGATAAGCATATCGTCATACACAAACGCAACTGTCCGGTGGCAAATACTCTCAAGAGTAGTCATGGCGACAGAATTCTTGCAGCAAAGTGGGAAACACACAAACAACTATATTTTGTTGTACCCATCCAAATAAAGGGTATAGATGATATGGGTGTCCTTCATGAGATAACAGCAATACTATCACATCAGTTAAACTCCAATATACAGAAGATTGTCATAGAGAGCAATAACGGTATTTTTGAGGGTACTTTCTGGATCAATGTCCATGATGTCGATGATGTGAAGAATATCTGCGAAAATCTCCGAAAAGTTAAGAATATAAAGACAATCGCACGAATTGGTTAAACCAATGAGATATTATTGTTAATA
>JAGCJL010000052.1 GCA_017647975.1 Bacteroidaceae bacterium
ATCACCGTGGTCAAGGTGAAGAACGATTTCAGGTTTTGCACAACCCAATTCCTTTGCATACTCAACAGCACCCTGAGCCATGTAACGAAGCAAAGTTGCGTTAGCATACTGACGAGCACCCTTAGAAACCTGAAGGATAACAGGTGACTTAGTTTCAACTGCAGCTTTGATAATAGCCTGCATCTGCTCCATGTTGTTGAAGTTGAAAGCTGGGATAGCATAACCACCCTTAATTGCCTTAGCGAACATCTCTTTAGTGTTCACAAGACCTAATTCTTTGTAATTTACCATAGTTTTTATACTTTTAAAAGTAATAGAATAATCTCAGTTTATGTCTAATGACACAATTATTTGCAAATTTAAGAAAAACTTTCGTTTTTTAGCATCTATATCATTAAATTTTAATTTGTAAACAGAATAATTATCTTTTCTTGTTATGAAATCTGTAAAAAGATTATATTTGTGAAATAAACATTATAAAAATTACTCAACATGTATATAATTGGCATAGCCGGTGGAACCGGCTCGGGCAAAACTACTGTAGTCAAAGAAATCGTAAACTCCTTACCCGAAGGGTCAGTAGCTGTAATTCCTCAGGACTCATACTACAAAGACAGCAGCGATGTTCCTGTTGAAGAAAGACAATACATAAACTTTGACCACCCCGACGCTTTTGATTGGGAACTTCTTGTTGAACAGATAGCAATGTTAAGAGAAGGTAAATCTATTGAGCAGCCTACATATTCATATATAACATGTACTCGTCAGCCCGAAGTTGTGCATGTAGAACCAAAAGATGTTATAATCATAGAAGGTATCATGGCTCTTGTAAATCCGGAATTAAGAGAGCTGATGGACTTGAAGATTTATGTAGATGCCGATGCTGATGACCGTCTTATACGCCTTATTCGTCGCGATGTTATTGAACGTGGCCGCACTGCCGAGACAGTTATATCCCGCTACGAAAGAGTTGTCAAGGAGATGCATTGGGAGTTTATAGAGCCAACAAAGAAATTTGCCGATATAATAATGCCTCAGGGCGGACACAATAAAAAAGCAATTAAGGCATTGCAGATGTCTATAGGATATTTTTTAAAATAATATAATGAGAGCAAAGATTACATATCCGATTATTTTGATAACCATTATCGTATTGCTTGCAATATGCAGCACTGCGATTTTGGCTTTCAAGGATATGTCAAAAGGAGATACTGTTGAAGAAGAGATTATTCTTATCCCTCTATCTCCTTATGTTACTCTCTCTCCTTATGATGTTCATTTTAGAAAAGCAGCAGAAGTCCTTGACTATGACTGGACACTGATTGCCGCCATTGCATATACCGAATCGCGTTTTGACAGTACAGCAATCTCTGAAGTAGGTGCGTTGGGTGTAATGCAAATGATGCCCAAGACCTTGGAAGGTATGGGATTCCCCGATTCTCTTTATATGGAACCCCGGACAAATATTATTGCCGCAACAGAACTTATCCGTTCTCTTGAACGCCATTACAGATATATTAAAGACAATAACGAGAGACTTAATTTTGTCTTGGCTTCATACAATGCAGGGTTCGGACACATAAACGATGCTATGCGTCTTGCAAGGAAACATGGTAAGAACAGATACAAATGGTACGGTAATGTAGATACCTTCCTTATATATAAGAATGAACCGGAGTACTACACTGACACTCTCTGTCGTAACGGACAATTCACCGGTTGGAAAGAGACACTTTCGTTTGTCAACAAAGTCCATCGTAACTGGAAACGTTTTTCAAAGTTACAGCAACAATATAACGATTCAATAAATATCGTTGTGACATCGGACAGGACAAAAATAATTAAGGAGTGATTTTATCACTCCTTAACTGTTTATAATAATCTATAAATCAAGATTATTCGTTATTCAATTTTCCTTTGTTCACCATTGCATCGATAGCAGCAACAGCTGTAACATTAAGAATCTCCTGTACAGAACTTTCAAAGTCAATGAAGTGAATTGGCTTGTTCAATCCCATCTGTATTGGTCCGATGATTTCGGTGTCAGGACTTAACGCCTGCAACATCTTGTAAGAAGAACTTGCAGAATTCAGATTAGGGAATACCAAAGTATTAACCTCTTTTCCTTTGAGTTTGGTAAACGGATATTTCTTGTCACGCAACTCGCTGTTCATTGCAACGTTTACCTGAATCTCACCATCGATAGCCCAATCAGGGTATTGTTCGTGCAGGTAAGCGACAGCTTTGCGTACACGCTCTGCACTACCGCCCTGGTCTGAACCGAAGTTTGAATATGATGCCATTGCAATTATCGGCTCATGATTAAAGAAACGTACTGATTTCTCGGCAAGACGTGCGATATCAATAATTGTCTCTAATTCAGGTGCACGGTTAATGAGTGTATCGGCAACAAAATATGTACCCTTCTTTGAATTCAGGATGTGCATGGTAGCAAATGTGCTGAATCCTTCCTGCATACCAATAACCTCCTTGGCAACCTTGATTGTATTTGAATATTTTGTATAGAGGCCTGTAACGAATGCGTCAGCATCACCGGTCTCAACCATCATCATACCAAAGTAGTTGCGTTCAAACATCTTGTCGTTTGCCTCTTCAATGGTATAGCCCTCACGCTGACGTTTGTCGGCAAGAATCTTGGCATAACGCTCACGACGTTCGCTTTCGCTTGGGTGGCGTAGATTCACTACTTCGATACCCTCAAGACTTAATTCAAGTTCTGCTGCCAATTTTGCAATAATCTCATCGTTACCCAAGAGAACAGGCTGGCATATACCCTCTTCCTTTGCCTTTACGGCAGCCTTCATCATTGAAGGGTGTGCTCCCTCGGCAAACACCACACGCTGTGGCTCTGTACGTGCCATATCATAAAGCTGCTGGGTGAGTTTTGACTCACGGCCCATAAATTCAAGAAGATGCTCCTTGTATGCTTCCCAATCAGTAATATTCTTACGTGCCACACCGCTTGCAATAGCAGCTTTTGCTACAGCAGTAGAAACCTCTATCAAAAGGCGTGGATCAACAGGTTTTGGAATGAAGTAATCACGACCGAATGAGAGATGACCTACTTTATATACTTTGTTTACAATTTCAGGAACAGGTTGTTTTGCAAGTTCTGCAATAGCCTTAACAGCAGCAAGTTTCATCTCTTCGTTGATAGCTGTTGCTGCAACGTCAAGAGCACCACGGAATATGTAGGGGAAACCAATAACGTTATTTATCTGGTTTGGATAATCACTTCGTCCTGTACTCATGAGTACGTCGGGGCGGCTCTCCATAGCATCTTCGTATGTGATTTCCGGTTCCGGATTAGCCAAAGCAAACACAATAGGATCTTTTGCCATAGAACGAACCATATCCTTTGAAAGGACATTGCCTTTTGAAAGTCCAAGGAACACGTCGGCATCCTTTATTGCATCGGCAAGTGTTGTGATATCTGTACGCTCGGTTGCAAACTCAATTTTCTCGGGAGTAAGGTTACCACGTGAAGTATTTATTACACCACGGCTATCGAGCATTATCACATTCTCTTTCTTAACACCAAGAGCAATGTATAACTTTGTACATGAGATAGCAGCAGCACCGGCACCATTCACAACAACTTTTACATCAGCAATATTTTTGCCATTCACCTCAAGTGCATTGAGCAATCCTGCTGCCGATATAATGGCTGTACCATGCTGGTCATCATGCATTACAGGAATATCAAGTTCCTGTTTAAGGCGACGCTCTATCTCAAAACATTCAGGAGCCTTGATATCTTCAAGATTGATACCACCGAATGTTGGAGCGATAGCTTTCACTGCTTCGATAAATTTCTCGGGATTCTCTTCATCAACCTCGATATCGAACACATCAATACCAGCATATATCTTAAAGAGCAATCCTTTACCTTCCATTACCGGTTTTCCGGCTACAGCACCAATATTACCAAGTCCAAGAACTGCTGTTCCGTTTGATATAACCGCCACAAGATTTCCCTTGTCGGTATATTTGTATGCATTCTGCGGGTCGTTGTGAATCTCAAGACATGGTTCGGCTACACCCGGAGAGTATGCCAAAGAGAGGTCGGCTTGAGTAAAATATGGTTTTGTAGGAACTACCTCAATTTTTCCAGGGCGTTTGCCCTCATGATAGTTCAATGCTGCTTCTTTTGTTATTTTTGCCATAATAATATATTTGAACAACGGTATGCCCGTTATTATTTAAACATTTCAATCATTAAATTCATCTCCGGCCTCGCCCACACCAAATAGTGCAAAATCATAACGTACCGGGTCAGTTGGTGATAATTCTCTTAAACAAGCTGTAAGTTCTTCAACAGTACGACGGTCATTCTGTTTGCGTGAAATCAATTTTAATGCACGTGCTGTACGTGCAACATGCACATCTACTGGAATCATCAATTGCGAAGGAGATATTTCATTCCATATTCCCAAATCCACGATACCATCCTTGCGGCATAGCCAACGCAACATCATGTGCAGTCTCTTGCATGCCGATGCCGGACGACCTACCGGATTACTTATGTGTCTTGAGAAGACTCCATTGTTAGCCGCAGCAAATTCATGACGAAGTCGTACAATACCGTCCCACACATCACAACCAATAAAAATTTTCTCCATTGAGCCATATAAAGAATATATGCTATGCAATCCGCGACACATATACTTTAAGTCTGCAGTAAAGAAAGTACGATGAATATTTGTTCTTTCATCAAGATTCTCCCATTCGCGACCCATGACATACTCGTAAGGAGTATTATTCATGATTTCACCAAACATACGTTCACAAGAGCGTAGTATCATCTTGCGATTACCCCAAGCTACAAGCGAAGCCAAAAAAGCAACAATCTCAATATCCTCTCTTTTGCAGTATGAATGTGGAAAGCGTATAGGATCATTTTCAATAAATGCCTTCACATTATATTGAGAGACCTTGTTCTCAAGGAGTGATTTCAGTTGCTCTGTTTTGTTTGTCATTGTTCCAAAACTGCCTGTTGCAGACGGCTGTATGTTTCATCACTTGCAGGAACAAGTGGAAGACGAAGATTATTTCCCAAACGACCTTGGATATTCATTAGAGCCTTAATACCACTTGGATTGCCATCAACAAATATAAGATGATAAAGATCTCTTAACTCATCGTTGAGGTTACGTGCTTCACCCACTCTGCCCTCTTGCATACATCTTACTATTGCACTGAGTTCGTTAGGATAAGCGTTGCCAAGAACCGAAATAACACCTACTCCACCGGTTTCCATAATATCAACGGTGAGAGCATCATCACCCGAAAAGACATCAAAACCTTTAGGTTTTGTCTCCATGAGTTCCTTAACTTGTGCAAGATTGCCCGAAGCGGCTTTATATCCTACAATATTTGGACATTCTCTAGCTACGCGAACAACAGTAGAAGGAAGAATATTAACTCCTGTACGTCCTGGTACATTGTACATATAGATAGGCAATTCAGTAGCTGCTGCTATAGCTTTGTAATGACGATAGACACCCTCCTGCGAAGGTTTGTTATAATAAGGAGCAACAGAAAGTATAGCATCTATACCAGTAAGGTCCTCTTCTATAAGCTCATTTATCACGTTCTGTGTACAGTTACCACCAATACCTAACATAATAGGCATGCGGCCTGCAACCTGTTTTACAATGCGTTTTCGTATCTCACGTTTTTCATCCATTGTCAACGTGGGAGTCTCAGCTGTTGTACCTTGAACGCATAGAAAATCGGTATTGCTTTCAATATGCATCTGCACCAACGCCTCCAATGCTTCGTAGTCAACCTCCCCTTCTTTATTAAATGGTGTTACCAAAGCAACACCCATACCCTTGAATATTTTTCGCATCATAAAAACTCTATTTTTTTCGAGTTGCAAAATTACACTAAATTTTGCTATTTATAATAAATATTATAAAAAACTATATATTCCTCTTTAAATTTAAGTATTTTTATTATTGCAACAACGCAAGGAATTCATCTTCGTTCATAATCCTTATGCCAAGTTTTTGTGCTTTTTCAAGCTTGCTTGGTCCCATATTCTCTCCGGCAAGTATAAATGATGTCAATTTGCTTATGCTACCAACATTTTTTCCTCCGTTCTGTTCTATGATATTTTTATATTCATCGCGGGAATGATGAGTAAAGACACCACTAATCACAATACTCATGCCTGCAAGTTTATCACTCTTTACAGTACCCTCCTTTTCGGTGTATGTAAAATTCACGCCGGCATCCCTGAGTCTTGCAACAAGTACCCTATTCTCCTCTTTTGCAAAGAAATTTATTACACTTGCGGCAATACGCTCTCCAATCTCCTCAACATCCTTCAATTCATCAAGCGAAGCGTTCATGATATTCTCAATATTCACAAATGCACGTGCCAAACGTTTTGCCACAGTCGCTCCCACAAAGCGTATGCCTAAAGCAAACAACACACGTTCAAATGGAACTTCCAATGATGCCTTTATCGCTCCCACGACATTCTCTGCCGATTTCAATCCCATACGTGGCAGGAACATTAGATCCTCGGCCTGCAGAGTATAGATATCAGCAATATCCTTTATCATATTATAATTGAAGAGAAGTTCCACAGTCTCCGGCCCAATAGAATCAATATTCATGGCATCACGAGAAACAAAATGCTCTATCCGGCTTTTTATTTGCGGGGGACATGAAGTATCATTCGGACAATAGTGAGCAGCCTCTCCTTCGTTACGCATAAGAGGCGTTCCACATTCAGGACATTTTTTTATGAACATCACCTTCTCGCCCAACATAAAACGGCTTTCAGTATCCACACCTGTGATTTTGGGGATAATCTCACCACCCTTTTCCACATATACCATGTCACCAATGTGCAGATCTAACTTTTCTATAATATCAGAGTTGTGCAGCGATGCACGCTTCACAATTGTTCCCGAAAGTTGAACAGGATCAAGATTTGCCACAGGGGTAACAACACCTGTTCGTCCCACTTGATATGTAACCTCATTGAGACGAGTCAAGGCACGTTCTGCCTGAAACTTATATGCAATGGCCCAACGTGGTGATTTTGCTGTATAGCCAAGATTCTTTTGCTGACGCAAAGAGTTTACTTTCAGCACAATTCCATCTGTTGCAAAAGGCAAGTTCTTGCGTTCCACATCCATTGTATCTATGAAATCAAAAACCTCATCAAGCGTGCTGCATTTACGTGTTAGCGAAGATATCTTAAAGCCCCATCTCTCGGCAGCTTTCAGGTTCTCGAAATGTCCGGCTGCAGGCAGCTGTTCACCAAGCATAAAGTACAAGAATGCATCAAGCCCACGTTTTGCAACCACCGAAGAATCCTGCAATTTAAGTGTTCCCGAAGCGGCATTGCGTGGATTCGCAAAAAGCTGTTCACCATTTCTGTCACGTTCCACATTAAGACGTTCAAAAACGTCCCAAGGCATCAACACCTCACCACGTATTTCAAATTCAGCAGGATAATCATCACCCGACAGCACCAAAGGTATTGAACGTATAGTCTTGACATTAGCAGTCACATCATCACCCTTTTCACCATCACCACGTGTCACAGCCTGTGTCAGCCTGCCGTTTATATATGTGAGCGAGATAGAGGTTCCGTCAAATTTCATCTCGCAGCATATCTCAAAATCTTCATTAAGAAACCTTTTAACCCTCTCATAGAACTCGGCAACCTCAGCTTTGGAATATGTGTTACCAAGCGAAAGCATTGGATATTTATGAAACACCTGTTTAAACTCTTTGGTAATATCACTTCCCACACGCATTGAAGGTGATGCAGGGTCGTACATGTCAGGGTTAGCTGCTTCCAAATCCTGCAATTCACGCATCAAACTGTCAAATTCAAAATCACTAATAACAGGGGCATTGAGTACGTAATAACGATAATTATGTTCGTGAAGAACTCTTCGGAGTTCAATAATACGTTCTTTTGGATTCATATATAATTTTTATAGAATACTACAAAAATAGTGCAAAGCATGTGTAGAATAAAACAAATCAGCAAGTTTTTGGATTTTGCATATAAAAAAAAGAACCCTGCTTAGCAGCAGAGTTCTTTCAAGTATGATATTTTCTTATTTGCTCAACTGTTCGTGCATTGCAGCCGCAGCATGACGGCCGTCACCCATAGCCAGGATTACCGTAGCACCACCGCGAACAATATCACCACCGGCATAGATAAACGGAATAGAAGACTGCATGTTCTCGTTTACAGCAATGGTATTCTTGCGTCCGAGTTCTAGTCCCTCAACCGATGTCGGTACAAGCGGATTGGGAGATACACCCACAGCAACAACAGCCACATCAATGTCAATAGTCTCTATTGCACCTTCTACAGGAACCGGAGAACGACGGCCTGATGCATCAGGCTCACCAAGTTCCATCTTCTGCAACACACTCTGCTTCACGCAGCCCTTCTCATCAGCGATATACTCTATTGGGTTATGCAGTGTGAGGAACTCAACACCCTCTTCATTCGCGTGCTTAACCTCCTCGAGACGTGCAGGCATTTCAGCCTCACTACGGCGATAGATAATCATAGCACGTTCGGCACCAAGACGGAGTGCTGTACGCACAGAGTCCATAGCAGTGTTACCACCACCGATGACTGCCACACGCTTGCCCAAGCAGATTGGAGTATCGGTCTCGGGATTCGATGCGTCCATGAGGTTCACACGTGTGAGATACTCGTTCGATGACATGATATTGTTAGAGTTCTCGCCCGGAATATTCATAAAGTTAGGCAAGCCGGCACCTGATGCCACAAAGACACCCTTGAAGCCCTCGTTCTGCAACTGTGCGATAGAAATTGTCTTACCCACAACACAGTCCTTCACAAACTCAACGCCCATTGCACGCAGGTTGTCAATCTCATGTTCAACGATTGCATTTGGCAAACGGAATTCGGGGATACCATATTTCAATACACCACCAATCTCATGCAGTGCCTCATAAACAGTAACGGCGTATCCCAATTTTGCCATGTCACCGGCAAATGAAAGACCGGCAGGGCCTGAACCCACAACAGCAACCTTAATGCCATTCGATGGAGCAACTACTGGAGCCGGCATCTCGCCACTCTCACGTGCATAGTCGGCTGCAAAACGTTCCAAAGCACCTATTGCAACAGCCTTGTGTCCCATCTTTAGATGAATACACTTGCTCTCACACTGTTTCTCCTGAGGGCACACACGACCACAAACAGCAGGCAAAGAACTTGTCATTTTAAGAACTTGGGCAGCCTTGACAAACTCGCCACGTTCAATATTCTTTACAAATGAAGGAATCTTTATATTTACAGGACATCCCTCCATACATGCCGGTTTAGGACAGTCGAGACAACGCTGTGCCTCAATCATTGCCATCTCTTTGGTAAAACCGGTGTTTACCTCTTCGCGTAACTTTGTAGCTCTGTAGGTAGGCTCAAGTTCCGGCATAGCACAACGCTCTATAGCAGTACGCTCTTTGGGTTTCATCTTGTTGCGTAGCTCAACACGCCATGCAGCATCACGGTCTGTAAGGTCACACACATCGCTTTCACATTCGGTATGCTTTCCGAGTTTTTCAATTTCTGCAGCCTCTTCGGACTTGAAAGAGCCAAGACGTTGCATCATACCGTCAAAATCAACCTGATGACCATCAAACTCAGGACCATCGACACATACAAATTTGGTTTTTCCACCCACTGTCACACGACATGCACCACACATACCTGTACCATCGACCATGATAGTGTTGAGTGACACAACAGTAGGAATCTCATATTTTGCAGTTAACTTGCAAACAAATTTCATCATGATTGCCGGACCAATTGCCACGCAGTGGTCAACCTTCTCGCGGTTAATCACACGTTCAATTCCCTCGGTAACAAGTCCCTTCTCGCCGTATGAGCCATCGTCAGTCATAATGATAACCTCATCCGAAACTTCGCGAACCTCCTTTTCAAGAATGATAAGATCTTTAGATCTACCGGCAAGAACAGAAATCACGCGGTTACCGGCTTTTTTAAGTGCTGCTGCAATAGGCAACATTGGTGCAACACCCACACCACCGCCGGCACACACAACAGTACCGAAATTCTCAATATGAGTAGCCTGACCAAGAGGACCTACTACGTCGGTAATGCAATCACCCTCGTTAAGGTCGCACAAACGGCTTGAACTCAATCCAACTTTTTGAACAACTAAAGTTATCAAACCTTTTTCGGCATCGGCATGAGCGATAGTCAAAGGGATACGCTCACCCTTCTCGCCTACTCTGATAATAACAAAGTTACCGGCTCTGTATGCCTTGGCAATAAGCGGAGCCTCTACACGCAGACGGAAAACCTTTTCCGAGAACTGCTCTTTCGATACTATTTTATACATAATATATAATCTTAGTCGATAATCTCAAAGCCACAATATGGAACCAAAGCCTTTGGAATACGGATACCCTCTGGAGTCTGGTTATTCTCAAGAAGTGCTGCAACTATACGTGGAAGTGCAAGTGCAGAACCATTCAGAGTGTGGCAAAGTTCGGTTTTCTTCTCTGCTGTACGATAACGGCACTTCAAACGGTTAGCCTGATAGTTGTCAAAGTTTGATACAGAAGATACCTCGAGCCAACGCTGCTGTGCCTCTGAATATACCTCAAAGTCGAAACATAAAGCCGCAGTAAAGCTCATGTCACCGCCACAAAGACGGAGTATGCGGTAAGGGAGTTCAAGTTTTTGCAAGAGGCCCTCTACATGCTCAAGCATTTCTTTGTGTGACTCCTTGCTATGCTCTGGAGTATCAATGCGTACGATTTCCACCTTAGAAAATTCGTGCAAACGGTTAAGACCACGAACATCTTTACCGTATGAACCAGCCTCACGACGGAAACATTGTGTATATGCACAATTCTTTATAGGAAGCTGTTTCTCTTCGAGAATTACATCGCGGTAGATATTTGTAACAGGAACCTCGGCTGTTGGGATTAGATATAGATCATCAAGTCCACAGTGGTACATTTGTCCCTCTTTGTCGGGAAGCTGACCTGTACCATAACCCGATGCGGCATTTACAACAGTTGGAGGCATAATCTCAATATAACCGGCCTTGCGAGCTTCATCAAGGAAAAAGTTAATCAATGCACGTTGCAACTGTGCACCTTTACCCTTGTAAACAGGGAAACCGGCACCAGTAATTTTCACGCCAAGGTCAAAATCTATAAGGTCATACTTCTTTGCAAGTTCCCAGTGAGGAAGAGCATTCTCGGGAAGAACAGTCTCCATGCCCCCGGTTTTTTCCACGACATTATCCTCGGCAGCAACACCTTCGGGCACCTCGTCATAAGGGATATTTGGAATAGTATAAAGAACCTGTTGTAGGCTTTCTGCAGCCTCGTCCATTTTATCCTGAAGCTGTTTTGCTTTATCTTTAAGAGAAGCGACCTCGGCCTTAACAGCATTTGCTTCATCAACAGAGCCGGCCTTCATAAGTTGTCCAACCTTTGCAGCCAACTGCTTATTCTGTGCAAGAACATTATCAAGTTCCTGCTGAGCAGTACGACGCTCCTTGTCTAAATCCAAAACCTTTTCTATAGTCTCCTTAGCATTCTTGAAATGCTTTTTCTCCAAGCCCTTTAGAACCTTTTCGGTATCCTGGCTTATAGCTTTAATTGTTAGCATAATATTTTATTTTTTATATATTTATCACTAATTGCAATATTGGTGTACACCATATAAAAACAGTGTAAACAATTTTGGCATATTAAATTATACAAATGTACAACTTTTTTAAATTATTTCACATTATTATTACAAAAAGTTATATAAACAGCACTTTTTTCATCAAAATACACACCATAAAGCATTTTTACAAGAATAAGGACAATAAAACAATCGATTTTAAAGCATTTAAAGCAAGTTGAGTTTCAGCACGTTGCCTAACAACGATGGTAAAAGCAAAATACTTATATTAAAAAAAATGATGATGAATTCCAAAAAAATATGTTATATTTGCTTTATAAACTTAAAAAACTTTATTATGGCTTTGAATATAATAGATCATCCGTTAGTGCTACACAAATTGAGCATTATGCGTGACAAAGAAACATCAACAATGAAGTTCCGAGAACTGCTTCAGGAAATTTCCATGTTAATGGGATATGAAATCACTCGTGACATACCTTTGACCTATGAGGATATTGAAACACCTTTAATGCCAATGAAAGCTCCTAAGATAGCAGGCAAGAAAGTTGTTGTCGTTCCTATACTTAGAGCTGGTCTTGGAATGGTTGACGGATTGATGAAACTCATTCCTGCCGCACGCGTCGGCCATATAGGTTTGTACCGCGATGAGGTAACTTGTCAACCGGTATTTTATTACTACAAGATGCCTGCAAACAAGGAACGCCTGGTTATCTTAACCGACCCCATGTTAGCAACAGGTGGCAGTGCTTGCGATGCAATCTCACGTTTGAAGAAAGATGGTTTTAAATACATCAAGTTAATGTGCCTTGTTGCATCACCACAAGGGGTAAAGGCTGTGAGCGAACAACACCCCGATGTAGATATCTATTTGGCTTCACTCGATGAAGGCTTGAATGAAAGAAATTATATACTTCCCGGTTTAGGTGATGCCGGTGACAGAATCTTCGGCACAAAATAATAACAGACTGACATAAGCCAAAACGAAAATCCCTGGTACATAATAAACTGTAGCGGGGATTTTTATCTTGTAAGCCTCGCGATACTGTCATGTCGTGGGAGCAAGACAACGAGATATCTCGGCGTAGAGAACAATATACAACATTGAATTTTAATAAGTATATAAAATCATCTTTCTCATAAGTCTCTTAGCAAAAGATACAAATTGACGTTTATCACACTTGAAGAACAACAAAAAAGGCAACCCGTAATGGATTGCCTTAATTTGTCTGATAAAATATGATTATCAGTTCTTCTCTGCGATAGGAGTAACCGAAACGTAGCTCTTGTCGTTCTTGCCACGTTTGAATGTTACAACGCCGTCAACCAATGCGTAGAGAGTGTGGTCACTACCCATACCGATGTTTGCACCGGGGTTGTGAACAGTACCACGCTGACGAACGATGATATTACCGTCTTTACATACCTGACCCCCCCAGATTTTCACACCAAGTCTCTGAGTTGCTGATTCACG
>JAGCJL010000053.1 GCA_017647975.1 Bacteroidaceae bacterium
AATTTTGGTTAAATATTTTAACTTTATTATCAATACTTTAACATAAAGTTTTGCCTTTGATTTAGCAAACTGGTGTCAAAGACTGGTGTCAAAGTGGTTATTTGATAGGTTCTACTGTATATCCTTGTGAAGTGGCAAAATCTATAATTGCTCCAATATTATGACGACCAATTTGTGTTGTAAAAGCAAAACTTATGCCGTCTGCACTTGTCATTAAATCATTTTCAAACCAACGAGTGTCTTTGGATAAGTCATTTGAGTTTTCTTTTCGTTTTTGTATTTCCGAATACTTTTCTATACCAAATGGAATTGCATTTACAATTTCATAATATGTAAGTTGAGGGTTATTTCTTACAAACAACTGTACTATGGATAATGCTAAACGACCTTTACCATAGTTGCCATATCCATTAAGTCTGTAGTGAGTATGGTCTAAATATTTATTTTTTGTTATAGTATGTTGTTTTGTCAATGGAGTATCTTGTATCTGTTGTTGTATTCGTAATTGTTTTTTACGAATGATATTGATTTCTATTTCATTTGTGATTTTTTCAATATCCTCAGTACTATACCCCTCGTTTATCAATTTTGTGTTTAACAAATCAATAAATAATTGCTTGCCTTTTTCTGTTGTAAGTTCGTTAATAAACTCGTTTATCTCTTTTTGCTTTTCTTGTTTTGCTATTTGAGCAATGCAAAAATTAGTAAGTTGTTCGGTTTTGAAATTTTCTTGTTTGAAATGTTCAATAAAGTTTTTACCATTTTTAGAGTTTTCTACGAAGTCAATTTTTAATACACTTACAGGTTCTTTGCCAAACTCATAATAAAACAATTCTATATGTTCTCCTATATATATACCAAATTGCACTGGTAGTAATTTCATATATGAGAAAAGTTGTACTATTTCCTCTTTATTTTGAATGTGGTTAGGTTTTTTCATCTCACTAACGAACAATGGAGTATCGTCCTTGAAAAATACAATATCTGGATATACATAGTTTACTGTACTGCCGACTCTTAATTGATATTGATTTTCTACACGCTCGCAGTGCCAACCTAATAAATAACGAAAGTGTGTATAGACAAGTTCTTGATATTCCTTTTCGGTTGCTTGCTTTGTTTTCTTATCTAATATGTCTTTACATATTGTGTTCCAAATATTCATTGTGCTATGTTTTAATGCACAAAGTTATTTATTTATATTCATTTAATCAAGTGATATTCATAAATACAGTTATTGCTCCCGGCTTCGCCAGGAGCAACAACTTGTAAATTTGTAATTTTGATAAAATTCTATTAGTTGTTAATTTTGCAATAGCAACTATCGCTATGTACAACAGCAATAGACCCACTATTTTCATTTTCAAATATCAAATATGAGTGTCCGTATGCTTCTGCATCATATACCTCAATATTACCATTGCTTGCTTTATTTGTGCAACTACATATAGCAATTGCGCAAAGTAAATAGATAAACTTTTTCATTTTCTTTTTTTGCAAAGATAATATCATTTGATATTAAATACCAAACTCTCTCTTTACCCTCTGTACTGTGCTAACGCTTACATTTGAAAGCTAAGCTTGCTTAGTTTCGATAATGCCAGCAGCAGTTAGTCGTGCGAAGTATCGCAGAATGTGATACCGCACGGGATGCGATAAGTTGGCATTGTCAAAGTTTTGCAGTGTTTCGTACAGAGTAACCACGCTTTAAGAATGAAATAACCTCTTTGTATTCCTCTTTCTTTTGCTCTGTGGTTTTTAGTAGCCGCGTTGCGGCTCTCCCATTGAGTCAATCCCTGTTGCGTTGCAACCGTATCCCACGCTTTGCGTGACTGTTACTCAGTGATTGCCTCTATCATTTTTCAGGCAAAATAATTGACTGCTTTTGTTTCCTGCGGAAACCGCAACCCACGCGGCACGACTTTCCGCCGTGCTACGCGTGACTAACTGCTCAAAAAATCTATGTAGGTAATTTTTATAGCAAAGTAGTTGCCCCCTTCGGTGGCATCCCATTGGCTTAATTGCAGTTGCTTCGCAATCGCCACCCAAGCGGTGCCACCCTTCGGCACTACGCTTGACCTATGGCTCTGCAATTAACCCTGTAGTCGTGATATAAAAAACAAGTTCGGAATTATTCCGAACTTGTTTTTTATCACTCCCACTCAATAGTAGCGGATGGTTTTGGTGACATGTCGTAACATACACGGTTGATGTTGGGTACCTCGGCAAGGATGCGGTCGGTAATCTTCAACAGTATGGGCCACTCGATTTGCTCGATGGTTGCTGTCATGGCATCTACGGTATTTACGGCACGGATAATTACGGGCCAGTCATATGAACGTGCATTGTCGCGTACACCTACTGACTTGAAGTCGGGCACTACGGTGAAGTACTGCCATACCTTCTTGTCAAGACCTGCATTCTTGAACTCCTCGCGGAGGATTGCATCGGCCTCTCTCAACGCCTCCAAACGGTCGCGTGTAATTGCTCCAAGGCAACGAACGCCCAAACCGGGACCGGGGAATGGCTGACGGTAAACCATGTCGTATGGCAAACCAAGCTCAAGACCGCAAGCACGAACTTCGTCCTTGAAGAGCTGACGAATTGGCTCTACCAATTCGAACTGCAAATCTTCAGGCAGACCACCTACATTGTGGTGTGACTTAACCATCTTGGCTGTCTTTGTACCGCTCTCAACGATGTCGGGATAGATTGTTCCCTGACCAAGGAAATCAATGCCGTCGAGTTTGCGTGCCTCTTCCTCGAATACGCGAATAAACTCACCACCGATAATCTTACGTTTCTCTTCGGGATCAGCTACACCTTCGAGCTTTCCAAGGAAGCGGTCTGTTGCATCTACATAAACGAGGTTTGCACAAAGCTGCTTGCTGAAAACATCTACAACAGCCTCGCTCTCACCCTTACGCATAAGACCATGATTTACGTGTACGCACACGAGATTGTCACCGATAGCCTTGAGCAACAACGCTGCTACAACAGAACTGTCAACACCACCTGAGAGGGCAAGAAGAACTTTTCTGTCACCTACCTGACGACGGATAAGCTCTACCTGGTCATTTACAAAGTTTGTCATGTTCCAGTTCTTCTCTGCTTTACATGTATCAAGTACGAATGACTTAACAGCCTCTTTTACAGTCTCTACTTCGTTACCAATCTGTTCTATCTTAACATCGCACAATGCTTTGTCATGACCTGCTGCCATTACGGGGAAACCGGCATTGTAGATATCGTGGTTTACATCAATAGCAACACCATCGATAACATTGTTAGGGCCACCGTTGATGATAATACCTTTTACATTAGGAAGAGCCTTCAACTCCTCAACTGTGATATCGTGTGGGTAGATTTCGCTATAAACACCCAACGCACGTATAGCTCTTGCAAGCACTGTATTCTCGTGGCTTCCAAGGTCTAAAATAACAATCATGTCTTGTTTCATATTCTTGATTTTTTAGGTCTTTATCTTCTTTGAAATATTGTGCAAAGTTACTTCTTTTTCGCGTATCTGCAAACTGTTATAATTAAAAAAACGAGAGTTAAACCGCATGGTTCACTCTCGTTATGGCATAAGTTATTTTTTCTCTTTCAAGAGGTCTCTGATTTCTGTGAGCAGTTTCTCCTCAGCCGATGGTTCTGGAGCGGGAGCAGGAGCGGGTGCTGCAGCTTTAATTTCCTCCTCTTTCTTCAGACGCATTTCACTCAATCGGGTGATAACTCTGATAACTACAAAAATAGACATTGCTATGATAAGGAAATCAATGGTCTGCTGTATGAAGTTACCGTAGTTCAATGTAACAGCCGCAGTTTCTACTGCACCTTCGGCATTTAGAACAGCCTCTTTCATTTCCCATTTGAGTTCCTTGAAATCCATACCACCAACCAAAAGACCGATAGGCGGCATAATAATGTCATTAACCAATGAGGTTACGATTTTTCCGAATGCACCACCGATGATAACACCAACAGCCATATCAATTACATTACCTTTCATTGCGAAGGCCTTGAAGTCCTGAAGGAATTTACTCATTTTTGCCATACAGATTTAAATTTATCTTGTGTCTTTGTTATATAAAAACCTCACTTTGTTTGCAAATATAGAGATTTATTTCTAAAATTGCGGAAGAGAAACGTTTTTTTTGCGTAATTCTGTTTTTTTTCAACCAAAATAACATACAAACAGTTTTACAATGTAAAAACATTTTCTTAAATTTGCATCGCAATTTAGAGGTAGTGGGTATGAAAACTGTAAAAAAAGTGGCTTTGATGGCACTTGTTGTGCTTTTGCTTGTTGCATGCAGTTCAACTACATATTGTAATTGCGGTTAGGCAACAATGCTTAATTTATTGATTTGAAAATATTTAAGGTATTTTTTAACCCTTTTAATTAATTTTAATATGACAAAAGTAGGTATTAACGGTTTTGGCCGTATCGGCCGTTTCGTTTTCCGTGCCGCTCAGACAAGAAGCGACATCGAGATTGTAGCTATCAACGACCTTTGCCCAGTTGATTACTTGGCATACATGCTCAAGTATGACACAATGCACGGTATCTTCGATGGTACTATCGAGGCAGACATGGAGAACAACAAGCTTATCGTTAACGGTAAAGCAATCCGCGTAACAGCAGAGCGTAACCCAGCTGATTTGAAGTGGGACGAGGTAGGCGCTGAGTACGTTGTTGAGTCAACAGGTTTGTTCCTTTCTAAGGACAAGGCTCAGGCTCACATCGAGGCTGGTGCTAAGTATGTTGTTATGTCAGCTCCTTCAAAGGATGACACTCCAATGTTCGTATGCGGTGTAAACGAGAAGACATACGTTCCTGGTACACAGTTCGTTTCTAACGCTTCTTGTACTACAAACTGTCTTGCTCCTATCGCTAAGGTATTGAACGACAAATGGGGTATCACAGACGGTTTGATGACTACTGTTCACTCTACAACAGCTACTCAGAAGACTGTTGACGGTCCTTCAGTAAAAGACTGGAGAGGTGGTCGTGCTGCTGCTGGTAACATCATCCCTTCTTCTACAGGTGCTGCTAAGGCTGTAGGTAAGGTTATCCCTGCATTGAACGGTAAATTGACAGGTATGGCTATGCGCGTTCCTACATTGGACGTTTCTGTAGTTGACCTTACTGTTAACTTGGCTAAGCCAGCTACATACGCTGAGATTTGTGCAGCTATGAAAGAGGCTTCTGAAGGCGAGTTGAAGGGTGTTCTTGGTTACACAGAGGATGCAGTTGTTTCTGCAGACTTCTTGGGTGACACTCGTACATCTATCTTCGATGCTAAGGCTGGTATCGCTTTGACAGACACATTCGTTAAGGTTGTTTCTTGGTATGACAATGAGATCGGTTACTCTAACAAGGTTCTCGACCTCATCGCTTACATGGCAACAGTTAACGCTTAATCGTTAATGTCATAAATAAAAAGGGTGACCGTTCGGTCACCCTTTTTTATTTGTAACACCCATATTCATTGTTCAGGGAAACACCTTATGCCCATACAGTGGCAAAGAGTCGGACTGTAAAAATGACGAGTTAAGACATTCAAGCGATTCCTTAAATTGTTGTGGAGTACGTGCTCCAACCAGAACCGATGTCACGCCACGCTGTGCGAGTATCCAGGCAAGCGACATTGAAACGAGCGACTCTCCACGCTCTGCAGCTATACCATTGAGGTTATTAAGATAATCAACAAGTTCAGGAGTTAGTTTTTCAGCTTTCAATGAACCGTCACGCGACATACGTGAATCATCAGGTATTCCACTCAGATAACGTGTAGTAAGCAATCCTTGTGCCAGAGCCGAGAAAGAGATGAAGCCTATTCCATGTTCGGCACAATAATCGAGTATTCCCTCTTCCAGCACCGCCCTGTCAAGCAGGTTCAAACGTCCCTGAAAAATCAAAGGCGGCACTCCTTGTTCACGCAAAAAGGCATTGGCATACTTCAAGGCCTCGAGCGGCCAACGCGAGATACCTATATATAATGCCTTGCCTGCACGCACAATATCTACAAGAGCCTGCAATGTCTCATTGAGTGGCGTTACAGGGTCGTAACGGTGAATGTAGAAGATATCGATATATTCAAGTCCCAAACGTTCAAGGCTTTGGTTAATACTTGCCATAAGATGCTTACGTGAACCCCAACTTCCATAAGGGCCTTGCCACATGTCGTAACCGGCTTTGGTTGCGACAAGCAGTTCATCACGATGCGTAGCAAAATCATCCTTTAGCATACGCCCAACCATCTCCTCGGCAAACCCAGGAGGCGGACCGTAGTTATTCGCAAGGTCAAAATGCGTCACACCATTGTCGAAAGCCATGCGGGCTATTGCACGACAATTATCATAAGAAGCATCAGCACCAAAGTTCTGCCAGAAGCCAAGTGATATTTTTGGTAACATCACTCCCGACTTGCCACAACGACGATACAGGATATCGCTCAACGCATATCTTGTTGACAAAGCTTTATAAGTCTCCATTATTCTACTATTTACACAGTGGACAAAGCTTTTGCGGCATACTCAAAGTTCCGGCCAATTACTTGACCAAAATTTTATTGCCATTTATTATATAAACACCCTTATTGGCAGAGTTATTTACCTTACGGCCAGAAAGGTCATACATAACTTTACTTTTTGTACCTTCATCCTGCAAATCAAAAATTCCAGTTTCATTATCACTCTTTACAGTAACCAGACATGCAGCACTCGCGTTACCAGCTTGAGCAGTAATAGTTGCTATTCCGGTAGCAACAGCAGTAACAACACCATTATCTACCGTAGCCACATCTGCAGCAGATGTAATCCATGTAACACTTTTATCAGTTGCATCAGCAGGAGCCACTGTTGCTGTCAGTGTTATTTTCTCACCCTCGGCAAGTGTCACATCGGTATTATCAAGAGTTATACCTGTCACATCAACATATTCTGGTTCATCGGTAAATTTAACCTTTACTACCTCTCCCTTTTCACAAGGAATTGTTGCAATACCATTAGCATCAACAGTCACTGCTACAGACACGCCATTAACAGTAATATCTGCTTCACTCAAAGCCACTGCTCCGCGTTTGCAGCGTACTTTCAGTTCCGCACCGGCATTACTTACAATCTTTATCGCCTGACACTTGCCGTTCTTCCAATTGAAATCTACTGTGAAATTACCAACAGCCTTCATGCCAGTAACTTCTCCCTGCTTTTCCCAAACCTTTGGCAGTGCGGGGAGAATGTTTATGTAGCCGTGTGCACTCTGCAATACCATTTCTGCCATACCCGAGCATACACCGAAGTTACCATCTATCTGGAATGGTGGGTGAGCATCGAACAGGTTATAATAGACACCACCGTTGCCAGCGGCATGTTGCAGTGCATTCTTAATTATAATATGTGCGTGGTCGCCGTCCTGTGCACGTGCCCAGAGGTTAACCTTCCAACCCATTGACCAACCTGTAGCCGCGTCACCACGGTGTCTTAAAGAGTTTACAGCAGGTTCAAAATATTGGCTTTCGGGAGTAATCTGGTCCATTGGATAGAGTGCCATCAAATGCGACATGTGTCTGTGTCCCAATTCACCTTGTGTGTGTGCCGAGTATTTCCATTCACGAAGCAAGGTAGTGCCGATGCTCACTCCGTTATATGTGGCAGCACACTGTTCGGTAGCAAGGCCCTTGTCGGTGTGCTGGTAGTAGTCGTTGAGTTTCTCTATCTGTGCCTGTGTGAGGCCATGTTCGCTTTTGTCAAGAATCTTTATTGCCTCCATCAGGTTTCCGAATAGGTAGCTAATCATCTGCTGTGCATGTGCAGTGCCGTCCTCGCCTGCTGTGTTGTTGTGACCGGGACCATGTTCTGGTGAATACTCGTTCGGTGCAAGATACTCGCCGTTTACCTTCTTCATGCGGTGGAACCAGAATTCGGCACAGCTCCACATTACTGGGAATGCCTTCTTCAAGAACTCCTTGTCCTGTGTGTAAAGGTAGTGCATCCACAGGTGACTGGTGTACCAAACATTAGCAACGAGATAGTTGCTTCCCCATGTACTCATACTGTTGTAGAGTGAAGACTCTGTCAATACGCTCCAGCCGTAACCGTCATTATACTGCCGGCCTACCTTCTGCCAGACTTCGCTTTGTGCACCGCGTATAATGAAGTTCAGGATCGGCAAGTGGTGGTCGGAGAGGTTTGTAATCTCTGTTGGGCAATAGTTCATCTGAATATTGATATTAGTGTGGATATCAGAGTTCCACACACCATGAGAAGCCTGACGACCCAAGTTATTCCATATACCCTGCAGGTTGTTTGGTGCCGCAATGGGTTTGCGGTTAGAACTGATAGCCAGGTAGCGGCCATAGTGGAAGTAGAGCTGCTCAAGGAACAGGTGGTCGTTG
>JAGCJL010000006.1 GCA_017647975.1 Bacteroidaceae bacterium
CTCTGCTGTAGCTGCATCGATGCCTGCAAGGTCTTGTGCCTTGTGTGCCTCTTCGAGCTTCTGTACAGCTGCCTCGATAGGAGCTTTCTTGTCTGCTGGAATCTTGTCGCCGAGCTCGTTCAACTGGTTCTTTGTCTGGAATACCATTGAGTCTGCCTGGTTGAGCTTATCAATCTTCTCACGCTCTTTCTTGTCTGCATCAGCATTTGCCTCGGCCTCCTGTTTCATACGCTCGATTTCCTCTTTGCTCAAGCCTGATGATGCCTCGATGCGGATAGCCTGCTCCTTACCTGTAGCCTTGTCTTTAGCCGATACCTTGAGGATACCGTTTGCGTCAATATCGAATGTAACCTCAATCTGTGGAATACCACGACGTGCTGGAGCGATACCTGTCAAGTTGAACTGGCCGATAGACTTGTTCTGGTTTGCCATAGGACGCTCGCCTTGGAGTACATGGATGGTTACTTCGGTCTGGTTGTCAGCCGCAGTAGAGAATGTCTCACTCTTCTTGCAAGGAATTGTGGTATTTGCATCAATAAGCTTTGTCATTACACCACCGAGAGTCTCAATACCCATTGAAAGAGGAGTAACGTCAAGAAGCACGATATCACCAACACCACCTTCTTTGTTAAGGATAGCACCCTGGATTGCTGCACCAACTGCTACAACCTCATCTGGGTTTACACCCTTTGAAGGTGCCTTGCCAAAGAAATCTTCAACAACTTTCTGTACTGCAGGGATACGTGTAGAACCACCTACAAGGATTACTTCGTCAATATCAGCATTGCTCAATCCGGCATCGCTCATAGCCTTCTTGCAAGGTTCAAGACATGCCTGGATAAGATTGTGAGCCAAAGACTCGAATTTAGCACGTGTCAAAGTCTTTACAAGGTGCTTTGGCATACCGTTTACGGCTGTGATGTAAGGCAAGTTGATTTCTGTTGATGTTGTTGATGATAACTCGATCTTTGCCTTTTCAGCAGCCTCTTTCAAACGCTGCAAAGCCATTGGGTCAGCCTTGAGGTCTGCACCCTCTTCTGCCTTGAACTCGTTTGCGAGCCAGTCGATGATTACCTGGTCAAAGTCGTCACCACCGAGGTGTGTATCACCGTTTGTTGAAAGAACCTCGAATACACCGCCACCGAACTCAAGGATAGAAATATCGAATGTACCGCCACCAAGGTCGAATACAGCAATCTTCATGTCTTTGTTAGCTTTGTCAACACCGTATGCAAGAGCTGCAGCTGTAGGCTCGTTTACGATACGCTTAACCTCAAGACCTGCAATCTGACCGGCCTCTTTTGTAGCCTGACGCTGTGAGTCGCTGAAGTATGCAGGAACTGTGATAACCGCCTGAGTTACTGTTTCACCAAGGTAGCTTTCAGCATCAGCCTTTAGCTTTGATAGAATCATTGCTGAAATTTCCTGTGGTGTGTAGAGACGGCCATCTATGTCAACGCGAGGCATGTTGTTCTCTTCAACCACTTTATAAGGTACGCGTGAAATCTCTTTGCTTACCTGAGCCCAATTTTCTCCCATGAAACGTTTGATAGAGAAGATTGTACGCTGTGGGTTTGTCACAGCCTGACGCTTTGCAGGGTCACCAATCTTACGTTCGCCGTTGTTGTCAAATGCAACAATAGATGGAGTAGTGCGTTTACCCTCGCTGTTAGTGATTACCACAGGTTCGTTACCTTCGAAAACTGCTACACATGAGTTGGTTGTACCCAAGTCAATACCAATAATTTTTCCCATAATTCTATTTACTTTTTATTTATAATTCAACTTTTGAAAAAGCGTTATTGTTCGCTTCTGCCTAATAAAGTACAAACAGCATGCCAAACGCTTTTTTCAATATAATTCTGTCAAAAAATCTTTTTAGGTGTCAGTTTTTTGTTCTGCTGTGTGACAAACTGTCATGTTGTCATGCCAAAATTATGCCATGACCATGGCGTGGAACTTACATGCCGTTGTTGGCATGAATTTAAAATTTTATTAAATATAAACCTTACTAATTTGTATTTACTTTCTTTTTTCGTATCTTTGCGATATTGCATGTATAATGTGCCTTTTTGGCTGTATATATAGAAAACGAATTTATCAACTGTTAATATTATAATAATGGGAAAAGTTTTGCTTATTGGCGCAGGCGGTGTCGGTACTGTTGCTGCTTTTAAGGTCGCTCAGAACAGCGATGTGTTTACTGAAATTATGATAGCAAGCCGCACAAAGGCTAAGTGTGACGCTATTGTAAAGGCTATCGGTAACCCTAATATCAAGACTGCGGCTGTTGATGCCGACAGCGTAGAGGAGCTTGTTGCACTTTTTAATAGCTTCAAACCTGAAATTGTTATCAACGTGGCATTGCCTTATCAGGACCTCACAATTATGGAGGCTTGTTTGCAGTGTGGTGTGAACTATCTTGATACTGCAAACTATGAGCCAAAGGATGAGGCTCATTTCGAGTACAGCTGGCAGTGGGCTTACCACGAGCGTTTCAAGGAGGCTGGTCTTACAGCTATACTCGGTTGCGGTTTTGACCCGGGTGTGAGTGGCGTTTATACAGCCTATGCTGCAAAGCACTATTTTGATGAGATTCACTATCTTGATATCGTTGACTGCAATGCAGGTAACCACCACAAGGCGTTTGCTACAAACTTCAACCCAGAGATCAATATCCGTGAGATTACTCAGAACGGCCGTTACTATGAGAACGGTCAGTGGATTGAGACAGGTCCTCTTGAAATACATCAGCCTATAACATATCCAAATGTTGGTCCTCGTGAGTCTTATCTTCTCTTTCATGAGGAGTTGGAGTCTTTAACAAAGAATTTCCCAACAATCAAGCGTGCACGTTTCTGGATGACATTCGGTCAGGAATACCTTACACACTTGCGTGTAATTCAAAATATTGGTATGGCACGTATCGATGAAATCGACTACAATGGCCAGAAAATTGTTCCTTTGCAGTTCCTGAAGGCTGTGCTTCCTAACCCACAGGATTTGGGTGAGAACTACGAGGGTGAGACATCAATTGGTTGTCGTATCCGTGGTATCAAGGATGGTAAGGAGCGTACATACTATGTTTATAACAACTGCAGCCACCAGGAGGCTTACAAGGAGACTGGTATGCAGGGTGTAAGCTATACAACAGGTGTACCGGCCATGATTGGTGCAATGATGTATATGAAGGGCATTTGGCGTAAGCCCGGTGTGTGGAATGTAGAACAGTTCGATCCCGATCCATTCATGGAGCAGTTGAATATTCAGGGCTTGCCTTGGCATGAGGAATTCGACAAGGATTTGGAACTCTAATATTTGTAAGAGAATGACTGAAAGGTGAGTCTTTGCACTACGTTCGCCTTCAAAATCCTTGTTTACACTCACTAAACGGCGGTTTTGGAGGCAAACCTTGAACTACGTCTTTTATTCATCCTCTTCTTAATAATGAAAACAATAAAAATGGCAAAGAAAGAAGATTTGGAAAACATTGTCGGCAACGAGAAACTACGTGCTTTACAGGCGGCAATGGATAAAATAGAAAAGAGCTTCGGTAAAGGCTCTATCATGAAACTTGGTGATGACAATTTCGAGGATGTCGATGTCATTCCTTCAGGTTCTGTAGGTCTTAACGCGGCACTTGGTGTAGGCGGTTATCCACGTGGTCGTATAATCGAGATTTACGGTCCTGAATCATCTGGTAAAACGACATTAGCGATACATGCTATTGCTGAGGCACAGAAGATGGGTGGTATAGCAGCCATCATTGATGCCGAACATGCATTTGACCGTTTCTATGCACAGAAACTTGGTGTTGATATCGATAACCTGCTAATCTCTCAGCCCGACTGCGGTGAGCAGGCATTGGAGATTGCCGAGCAACTTATCCGTTCATCGGCTATCGACATCATTGTAATAGACTCTGTTGCAGCGTTGACACCAAAAGCAGAAATCGAGGGTGAGATGGGTGATAATAAAGTCGGTCTTCAGGCACGTCTCATGTCACAGGCACTCCGTAAACTGACATCGGCTATCAGCAAGACAAAGACAACTTGTATCTTCATCAATCAGCTACGTGAGAAGATTGGAGTAATGTTCGGTAACCCCGAGACAACAACCGGTGGTAATGCATTGAAGTTCTACGCTTCAGTTCGTCTTGATATTCGTCGCGTGACACAGCTCAAGGATGGCGAAGAGGCAATAGGTAACTCAGTACGTGTGAAGGTTGTCAAGAATAAAGTTGCTCCTCCGTTCCGTAAAGCCGAATTCGATATCATGTTCGGTGAGGGTATCTCAAGCACCGGTGAGATTGTTGACTTGGGCGTGCAGTACGGCGTTATAAAGAAGAGCGGCTCGTTCTTCAGCTATAACGACACCAAGCTGGCACAGGGACGTGACCGCACAAAGGCTCTTATTGCCGACAACCCCGAACTTGCCGAGGAGCTGCAGGCTAAGATCGCCGAGGCAATCAAGGGAGGGAATGAAGAGGTTGCTGAGTAAAAAAAGTATATTTAGTTTAAATAATATTGATACTATGAAGAAAATTGTTTTGTCAATCGCTATGGCTTTTGTAGGTCTTGGCGTATTTGCTCAGGAGGCTGCTCCTGAATTTACTGTTGTGAAGGAGAATCCTATCACAAGCATTAAGAACCAGAACCGTGCCGGAACATGCTGGTGCTATTCATCATTGGCTTTCATTGAGTCTGAACTTTTGCGTATGGGTAAGGGTGAGTACGATTTTGCAGAGATGTTCATTGTACACAACACATACCTTGACCGTGCTGATAAGGCAGTTCGCACACATGGCGATATCTCTTTCTCACAGGGTGGTTCATTCTACGATGTACTCTACGGTATGGAGAAGTTTGGCCTTGTTCCCGAAGAGGAAATGCGTCCTGGTGTAATGTATGGTGAGGCATTGAGTAATCACAACGAATTGACAGCCGTAAGTGATGCAGTTGTTGCTGCTATTGCAAAGGGTAAGCACCGCAGCCTTCAGGTAGGTGCTGACGGTCAGCCTTTGTGGAAAAAGGCTATTGAGGCTGTTCATGACATTTATCTTGGTGAGCGTCCCGAGCAATTTACATACAACGGCAAGGAATATACTCCACAGTCATTCTATCAGTCACTTGGTTTGAATGCTGCTGACTATGTATCTCTAACATCTTATACACATCATCCTTTCTATGGCAAGTTCGTTCTTGAGATTCAGGACAACTGGCGTTGGGCTGAGTCATACAACCTTCCTATCGATGAGTTGATGCAGGTGTTTGACAACGCTATCATGGAGGGCTACACCATTGCATGGGGTAGCGATGTTAGCGAGCAGGGCTTTACACGCGACGGTGTTGCTATTATGAACGATGCTAAGAATGGTGATCTTCAGGGTTCAGACATGGCTCGTTGGTTGAAGCTCAGCGAGGAGGAGAAGAAAGTTACTCCTAAACCATCAAACGAGAAGTGGTGTACACAGGAGGAGCGTCAGATTGCATACGACAACTGGGAAACAACTGACGATCATGGTATGCAAATCTACGGTATCGCAAAAGACCAAAACGGTACAGAATATTACATGGTTAAGAACTCTTGGGGTGAGAGCGGTAAGTATAAAGGTATCTGGTATGCTTCAAAAGCTTTTACACGTTACAAGACTATGAATATCGTTGTTCACAAGAACGCTATTCCTAAGGAAATCCGCAAGAAACTTGGTATCAACTAATATTGTTTTTCTTGAGAGAAAATTTAAAGGTCAGGCTTCGGTCTGGCCTTTAAACGTTTTATGTATTTACATGTTTTTATAAAAAATGTTGTTTTGTAAAACATTTATTTCTAAAAGTGCGATATTCTCGCTCTTTTCTTTTATCTTTACGAGTTGAATGAATTATTTTAACGGTAAAAGGGCTTTTTTATTGGAATGATGTTGTGAGGTAGGCCTTTTATGCCCGATAATTCCTTGGTATAGAAAAATAAAAAAAATATATAATGGGTCAGAAATGGAAATATGAACCTCTGACACATGAACAGACTATTACTGCCAATACTTTATCTGCAGAGTTAGATATAAGCCCAACGCTGTGTGGTCTGCTTGTAAGAAGAGGAATAACTTCTGTTGCAGAAGCAAGAAATTTCTTTCGCCCCAAACTGAACAATCTCCATAATCCGTTCCTAATGAACGACATGGATATTGCGGTACAACGCCTAAATAAAGCTCTTGGAAAGAAGGAGCGTATATTGGTTTATGGCGATTACGATGTTGATGGCACTACGGCCGTTGCATTGGTGTATAAGTTTCTGCAACAGTTCTCGTCGAATATAGATTATTATATTCCCGACAGAAATGAGGATGGCTATGGCATCTCAAAAAGAGGTGTCGATTATGCTTATTCTACAGGTGTTACACTTGTTATAGTTCTCGACTGTGGTATAAAGGCAGTCGATGAGATTGCGTATGCCAAGTCGCTTGGTATTGATTTCATTGTGTGTGACCATCATGTCCCCGATGAGACGTTGCCTTGTGCAGTGGCAATTCTTAACCCTAAACTGAAAGGTTCTACATATCCTTATCCGCACTTGTCAGGTTGTGGTGTGGGGTATAAGTTCATGCAGGCGTTTGCCATGGATAACGGTATTCCTGTTGATCAGCTATATCCGTTACTTGATCTTGTTGCAGTGAGTATTGCTTCAGACCTTGTGCCTATAATGGGCGAGAACCGCATACTTGCCTATCATGGTATTAAACAGATAAATCATAGCCCGAGCGTGGGGCTTAAGGCTATTATTGATGTATGTGGTCTGCAAGAGAAGGAGATTGGTATCAACGATATAATATTCAAGATAGGTCCCAGAATAAATGCTTCGGGACGCATACAGAAAGGTAAAGTGGCCGTAGATTTGCTCATAGAGAACAATCCTCGTTTGGCACTTGCCATGGGACAGCAGATAAATGAGTTTAATGAGACACGAAAGGAACTTGACAAGAGTATGACCGAGGAGGCTAATATCATTGTCGAGGAACTTGAGAGTTTTGATGAACGCAGGGCTATTGTGATATTCAATCCCGATTGGCATAGAGGTGTCATCGGTATTGTGGCTTCACGTCTGACCGAGGTATATCACCGTCCGGCGGTCGTAATAACCTGTACGGGTGATATTGCAACCGGTTCGGCACGTTCGGTTGCGGGCTTTGACCTTTATAAAGCCATGGAGCATTGTCGTGACTTACTCGATAACTTCGGCGGGCATACATATGCAGCAGGTTTTTCGTTGAAGGTTGAGAATATTGAGACATTTGCATCACGTTTCGAGGAGTTTGTAACAGAAAATATCCTGCCCGAACATACTGACCCCACAATTGAGATTGATGCAGAATTGGGATTTCATCAGATAACACGCAAGTTCTTTAATGATCTTAAGAAATTTGCTCCTCATGGTCCCGAAAATGTCAAGCCTGTATTCTGCACCCATAATGTCTGTGACTACGGAACAAGTAAGGTGGTGGGTCGCCGTCAGGAGCATATAAAGCTTGAACTTGTTGATGATATGTCGAATAAGGTGTTCAACGGCATTGCATTTGGTCAGAGTGGTCAGGCTAAGTATATCAAGTCAAAGCAGTCGTTTGACATTTGCTATACTCTTGAGGATAATACATACAAGCATGGTGAGGTGCAGTTGCAGATAGAGAGCATCCATACCAAGCTAACCCGATAGAGGGCAATGACACACCACGAAATCTTAAAGAAATATTGGGGTTATGATGATTTTCGCGGCATTCAGCGTGAAATCATTGAGAGTATCGGTAGCGGTCGTGACACTTTGGGGCTTATGCCAACAGGTGGCGGTAAGAGCATCACTTTTCAGGTGCCGGCATTGGCTATGGACGGTGTGTGTATTGTTGTAACTCCGCTCATTGCACTGATGAAGGATCAGGTGGCCAACTTGCGTAGTCGTGGTATAAGAGCAGTGGCGGTTTATTCGGGAATGAAGACATCTGATGTGATAACTGCACTTGAGAACTGTATCTTTGGAGGTTACAAATTCCTTTATATATCACCAGAGCGTCTGACATCGGAACTCTTTCTTGCCAAAATAAAGAAGGTCAAAATTTCGCTTATCACAGTAGATGAGGCCCATTGTATCTCGCAGTGGGGGCACGACTTTCGTCCGGCATATCGCCAGATTGGTCTTTTGAGGGATATGTTTCCCGGTGTTCCGGTACTTGCACTTACGGCAACGGCAACTCCAGCTGTGGTAAAGGATATACAGCAACAGTTACGTTTTGCCGAGGAGAACTGCCATAGCATGAGTTTTGAGCGTAAGAATCTCGTGTATGTGGTACGTTATACCGAAAACAAGCAGCAGGAATTACTGCATATTCTTAACTGTATGCCCGGTTCGGCGATAGTATATACTTTGAATCGCAAAAAGACAAAAGAGGTATGTGAATTTCTTGTTGCTCATGGCATAACTGCCGAATATTATCATGCGGGTCTTGCTCCTGAGAGTAAAGATGCCAAGGAGGATGCCTGGAAAACCGGCAAGGCACGTGTTATGGTCTCAACAAATGCTTTCGGCATGGGTATTGACAAACCTGATGTGCGGCTTGTTGTGCATATTGATTTGCCATCTTCTATTGAAGCTTATTTTCAGGAGGCCGGTCGTGCCGGTCGTGATGGTGAGAGTGCCTATGCAGTAACTCTTTTTGGTCGTGTTGACAGGCAGGTGGTGGCACGTCGCCTGAACGATAATTTCCCTCCACAGGAGTTTATTCGTGAGGTTTATGATAACATTTGCTATTACTATAATATGGCAATGGGCGATGGCCTGAACTGTACATTTGAGTTTTCACTTGGTGACTTCTGTAAAAAGTATCACCTGCCGATGTTGCAGACCGACAGTGCCTTGCGTATTCTCACGCGAATGGGTTATCTGGAGTATGTCGAGGAGATGGAATATGCTTCCCGAGTACGTTTTATTGTTGATAAGAACGCTCTTTACTGTTTCAAGGCTTTACCGTCCGATTATGAATTGCTTGTGAATGCTTTGCTACGTAACTACAGCGGACTGTTTACTGACTATGTGTTTATTGACGAACGTTATCTTTCGCGTATAACAAAGCTGTCGCGTCATCGCATGTATGAGATATTTGTTTCGTTGAGCAATAAAGGGCTTGTGGGGTATGCTCCGTCAAAGAAATGTCCCATAATAACATTTACACGCCATAGAGTTTTTGGTAGCGAACTGCGTTTTACACATGAAGTTTATGACGAACGCAAAGCTATGTTTGCCGAACGTCTCAATGCCATGTTGAAATATGCCGTTAGTGATGAAAAGTGTCGTAGTTCGTTATTGCTTGAATACTTTGGTGAGAAACGTAATGATGGTTGCGGACGGTGCGATGTTTGTGTCAAGCAACGGGGTGAAAGGTATGAAGAATCGGCTAAAACGGCTCAAGAGGTGTTGATGGCATTGCTCGCCGATGGTGAACTACATGATGTAGCAGAATTTGACAAACTTTCTATTCCACGTGCCGTAATGACAAAACTGTTACGTGAATTGTGTGATGAGGAGAAAATTATAATAGATAAAGGAAAGATTAGAATACTATGATAACATTTATTTTGTGCCTTGCGGCTCTTGTTATAGCTTACTTTACATACGGCAGGTATCTTGAAAGAACTTGTGAAATTGATGGAAACAATCCTGTGCCATCCAAAACAATGTATGACGGTGTTGATTACATACCTCTGCCGCGTTGGAAAATATTCCTCATACAACTGCTGAATATCGCAGGTCTTGGCCCAATCTTTGGTGCATTGCTTGGTGCGGCATATGGTCCTGTTGCTTTTTTGTGGATAACATTGGGAGGTATATTCATGGGTGCGATGCATGATTTTATCGCCGGTGTGATATCAATAAAGAGCAACGGTTCGAGCCTTCCCGAAATTATTGGCGATAATCTGGGCTACGGGGCTAAAATGTTTATGCGTGCTTTCTCGCTACTGCTTATGCTACTTGTGGGAGCGGTATTCATGTCTCAGCCTGCAGAACTGATTGCTTTCAATGTTTCGTTGCCGGCATTGGAGACTCCGCTTTTTGACGGTACTTCATGGGAGTTGTTTGTTGTACTTATAGTGATTCTTCTCTATTATATCTTGGCTACAATATTGCCTATAGATAAAATTATAGGCCGTTTCTATCCTTTCTTTGGCATAGCGTTGCTTGTCATGGCGGTGAGTATTCTGTTTGTATTGTTCTTTAAAAGCGATGTCTATCCAATTCCAGAACTGACTACGTTGAAAAATTATATAGCCGATTCTGGTAAATTCCCAATTGTGCCGATGCTGTTTACAACGATTGCTTGCGGTGCCTTGTCGGGCTTTCATGCCACACAGTCGCCAATGATGGCACGTTGTATGACATCGGAAAAACAGTGCCGCGGAATATTCTACGGTGCAATGATTGCCGAGAGTATCATAGCTCTTATTTGGGCTGCTATAGGAATGTCTTTCTGGGGTGGAGTTGAAGGCTTGAATGCTGCTATTGCTGAGCATGGTGGCAGTGCTGCAAAACTGGTGAATATAATAACTGAGACCACGCTTGGCAGTACTGTTGCGGCGATAGTCCTTGTAGGTGTCGTAGGTTGTGCTGTGACATCGGGAGATACTGCTTTCCGCAGTGCACGCCTAATCGTTGCCGATATGTTGGGACTTGAGCAGAAGAGTCTGAGCAAGAGAATTTTTGTTTCGTTGCCTTTGTTCCTTATGGCATTGGTGATAATATTCATGCTGCCATTCCAAACAATATGGAGTTATTTTGCTTGGTGTAACCAGACACTTGCGGTGTTTACATTGTGGACAATAACATGTTATTTGGCAAAAAGAAAGAAGCCTTTGGTGATAGGAATGATTCCGGCGGTGATAATGACATATGTGTGCAGTTCCTACATATTCATCTCGCCAATGATGTTCGGAATGGAAAACCGTGCGTTGGCATATTTACTTGGTGGAGCCTTGACGTGTGTTATCGGTGTAATGGCATTAAGACATAGAAAAAAGGATTGAGCACTCAATCCTTTTTTCTATGTCTTAATGCCATCTTCCACGTGTGAAGTCGGGTATTTCCACTGGTTTTCCGCCATTGCGTGCCGATGTGTCGGTCAGTTCTACCAAACAGCTCCATTCAACGGCATCATATACATCCATGTCAAGTGGCAAACCATTGTTCAGGCAATATATAAGGCGGCTATCCATAGCGTAATCAATCCAGCGTCGGCCACAAAGTTCTAAACCTATCTCTTTATATTCGAGTGTGGTGTGGTGGGTGTATTCCTTTAGTATCTCATTACATGCTTCGCCGGTTATTGCATTGTCGCTGTCGGGTGCAAAGGCTATCTGCTGTATTGGGTATTTCTGTACAAATCCTTCGGTTCCGCTTATAAGAAATGAACGGCTATAAGGACGTGGCAATGATATGCAGTGCTGTACTACAATTGTCTTGCCTTTTGCTGTAGTAATTATCGAACTGTTCATCGTGCCGCTTAGCGTGTTCTCTTCGCCACCTACACGTTTTGACGATACAGATACGATGCTTTTCATTCTGTCGCCGCGATGTATGTTCATGGCGAGAGCGATAGGGCCAAGGCCGTGTGTGGGGTACGGGTTGCCGTTGTGGCTATCCATAAATTCTATTTGCCAGTTGCTCCATTTGCGTTCACCATTCTCATTTGATGATATGCGTTCACGCAGGTCGTGCAGGTATGAACCTTCGGCATGTATTATCTCTCCAAGTTTACCTTTTTTTACCATGTTTATTGTGGCAGCCTCGAACTCGTCGTAGCAGCAGTTCTCAAGCATTATACAGTGGCGACGTGTCAATTCGGCGGTATCTACAAGTCTCCAGCAGTCGGCGATGGTTGTTGCGGCTGGAACTTCTGTAGCGACATGCTTACCGCATTGCATGGCATAGACTGCAATGTCGGCATGGCTTGCCCAATCGGTGCAGATATATACAAGATCGACATTTGTCGATTCACATACTCTTTTCCAACCCTCTTTGTCGTTGAAGCATGCAGGTCTTTCCTGGTCATGCTGTTCTATTATTTCCATTGCATCGGCAATATTCTCTTCCACAAGGTCGCAAAGAGCAGTGATTTTGCAGCCTTTGATATGCATCATGCGGAACACAGCACGTTTTGCACGTACGCCCAGACCAACAAAACCAATGCGAACACATTCTATTGGTTCACACTGTAAACGCAGCACGTCTTTTCGTGTCTCTATGTTTTTGCCGTTGTACATGATTTGATTTTTATCGCTTACTGTTTGCGAAGATAAATAATTTTGGAATAATAATAGCTAAGTTGTATATTCTAAATTGCTTGATATGTGCAAATTTAGTTTTTATTTGCATTGTATCAAACTTCTGTTGCAGAAAACACTTTTGGTGACGTTTCTTGCTCGGTAGATAAAAATGTATTAAATTCGCCGAAAAGAAGATTGTTATGAACGAGTATACAAAAGTTAAATTTACAGTGACACCTAACGAGGAGGTGGCGACAGATATACTTGTAGCGTTATTAGCCGATGTGGGTTTCGAGAGTTTTGTCCCCGAGGACGACGGTATGTCGGCGTATATTCCGCAAGCTCTTTATGATGCAGCTACTGTGCCCGAAACTGTAGCCTCTTTTCCGCTTGAGGGATATGAAATAGCATACGACAGTGAGTTTATCGAGGGTGAGGACTGGAATGCTGAATGGGAAAAGAATTATTTTCAGCCAATAGTGCTTGGCAACGACTGTGTTATCCACAGTACTTTTCACACCGATGTTCCCACTGCACGCTACGATATTCTTATAGATCCCAAAATGGCTTTCGGTACAGGGTATCACCAGACAACCTGCCACATGCTGCGTGCGATTCTTGCCAGCGATATGAACGGTAAGAGCGTGCTTGACATGGGCTGCGGAACAGCTCTTCTTGCAATTCTTGCCCGCAAACATGGTGCTGCAAATGTTGTAGCAATAGATATCGATGAGTTTGCTTATGAAAACGCTAAGGAGAATGTTGTTCTCAACGACACTTCTGATATAGATGTGCGTCTTGGTGGTAGTGATGCCATAAAGGCTAATGATGACTTTGATTTTGTCATTGCAAATATAAATCGTAATATCCTGCTTGCCGATATGGTTAATTATATCGGTTGTATGCATGCCGGCTCACAGCTCTTTATCAGCGGTTTTTACACCGATGATATGGATGTCCTTAAAGAAGAGGCTTCTCGTCTTGGTTTGCGTTATCTTGATTATGCCGAGGATAACCGTTGGGCGATGATGCGTTTTGTAAAGGAATAATAAAAAGAATTTTATATAGGAATATACGAACAAAAAAGGCTCTGTCTCCATTATTCTCTGTAAAAAGAATGAACGATGGAACAGAGTCTTTTATATGTTATATGTGGGTATGTGGCAAGCGTGGGCATGATATTGGGCTATCTGCCGCAAGTGGTTAGTACAATACGTACACGTAACACCGACGGTATTGCATTGCCTACATTTCTTATGATGGCGATAGGTGCGGCTGCTTTTATGTTGCAGGGCCTTTTGCATCGCCCTGGAATCATTTGGTCAATGTTTCTTACCAATGCTTTTACATGTGGTTGTAGTTGTATTATTTTCGGAATAAAACTCTATAACGATTGGACAAAGAAATGATTTGTTATATCCTGACTTTTGAACGGAATCGCAGGTAGAACATTATTCCCGCACTTGTGAGGCCTAATGGGAACGACATCCACACTCCCGGCAGCCCCCAGTCAAGGACGAACCCGAATAGATAACCCGATGGCAATGAAATTATAAAATATGCAATGAATGCAAATAGCATTACAGGTTTTACATCGGTGATGCCTCTCAGTGCGTTGGCATAGGTACTTTGCATGCCGTCGCCAATCTGGTAGAGTATGAACGGTATTGCCAATTGCGATACAAGAATAGCAACATCGGTATCGTCAGTGAATATGCCTCCTATTTTATTACGCAATAAGTATATGACAGCAGATGTTATTATTGCCATGATGGTAATAAGGCGGAATCCTGCAGCGGCAACTCTTCTTATGTCTGCCGTTTCACCTGCACCGCAGTAATTGCTCACTTTAACGGCAATGGCAGCTGCCATTCCGTAATATATCATGAATCCGAGTTGGCCTACTGTAACCATAATCTGGTGTGCCGCAAGTGAGGTCGTACCAATCCACCCTACCATAATTGTAGTAAGGCTGAATGATGCAGTTTCCATACCCATCTGTAGAGCTACAGGTAGGCCGATACGGTTTATCAGCTTAAGTTCAGTAACTGTAATCTTACCATCGAAGAAACCACTGATGTATTTTCTGTGGCTTTTGTTGCCGAAAAACACTGCGATTATCAGTGCAAGCATGGTCATGCGGGCAATGAGTGTCGAGATTCCGGCACCGAGCAGTCCAAGTTCTGGCATTCCGCATTTACCGAATATGAGCAGGTAATTTCCGATGATATTTACCACATTTCCGAACAATAGAATCCACATGGGGGTCTTTGTGTTGGTGATACCGTCAAAAAACTGCTTAAAGGCATTGAAGAGCATGATGAACGGTAATGTCATCAGTAGGGTAATGAAGTAGGGCTTCATCAGGTACAACAACTCTTCGGGCTGTCCCAAATTGCCGATGTTAAGATATAATACTCCCATTGCAACTACAAGCAATGCGGCAATTAAACCATTTGCAAGCAGGGCACTTTTAAGCGTAGTACCGGCCTCTTTGTATTTCCCTTTGCCGAATTGCTTGCCTATTATGGGAGTCAAACCGTAAGAAAAGCCTGTTGCGAAAATTATGGCAAGGTTGAACATGTTGTTTACGAAACTTGCAGCCGCAAGCTCTTTGGTTCCATGATGTCCCACCATGAAAGTGTCAATAAAGGAGACTACTATTATGCCTATTTGTCCAATTATTATTGGGGTGCCAAGCTTCAGAAGCTCCTTGTAATGTGTAGTGAATGGTTTCATCAGGCTCCGCAACAGTTACTACATTATGGCAACCAATTCCATTTCAAAAATCAATGTGGAGTATGCAGGAATTGGACCATTGTCGCGTGTGCCATAGCCTTTCTCATAGGGAATGTACACAATCCAATGGTCGCCAACATGCATCTGGGTCAGTGCAATCTGCCAGCCCACAATGAGGTCGCTGACACGGAAAGCTTCGGGATAGCCTCGTTCCCAACTGTTATCAAAGACTTTACCGTTGATAAGGCTTCCTTTGTAATTTACTGTAACTACATTGCCTGCACGCGGACAGCGATCACCATCACCGCTTTTGATAATTTTTATCAGTACTCCTTGTGAAATCTCCAGCAATTCCTCTTCGCCGTCACGCAATGCTTGCATGAAAGCTTCGTTTCTCTGTTTGTATTCGTTGTTTTTCTTTTTTGTCATCTCTTCTTGTTTTTACGCATTTTATCCTGTCAAAATAGTGATTTACTCGGTCATCAGCTCTTCTATAGCTTTGCATAATTGGTCAGGGCATGATGTTGGCTTGCCGTTGCAGCTTATACCTTTAAGGCGTGCAATGACATCTTCGTATTTCATTCCCTTTACAAGTTTGCTTATGCCCTGCAGGTTGCCGTCGCAACCACCAAAAAACTTGACATCGACAACAATGCCATTGTCATCTGTTATCTCAATAAAGCGTGAGCATGTACCTTGGGTACGGTATGTAATTGTTTTCATATGGTTTTATCTGTTTTTGTTGATTTGAATATATACCTTGGGTATCTGTTTAATTTTCATCATCTTCGGGGCGTAATGTCGGTAGGCAAATATGGTATTTTACAGCCACTACGCGTGTTATGAATACTCCGGCACCGCATGCAAGGTGGGTGAGCATCGGATCGACATTGATTATTTTGCATAATCCGAATATAAGGCCGCCTATAATACATGCCATGGCATAAATCTCTTTGCGGAATATTAGAGGAACTTCGTTTATGAGTACGTCACGTATGACACCACCTGCTGCACCTGTCATGGAACCCATGATGATACCCACCCACAAAGGAAGCCCACAGTCTATGGTCTTTTGGATTCCTACAACGGTGAAGAGAGCAAGGCCTACAGCATCGAAAAAGAAGAATGTGTTGTGCATCTTGATAAGATGCTTGCGTAATATGATAACCCACAATAATGCAAGTCCTGTACAGATTAGATAGAAAGGATCGTGCATCCAGAATAATGGGACATCGAGCATTATATCACGTATGGTACCACCGCCAATAGCTGTTGCCGCACCAACTACATAGGCACCGAACCAGTCAAATTGTTTTGCCGACGCAAGACGTATGCCACTAATCGCAAAAGCGAATGTTCCAATAAAATCAATAATATCAATAAAGGTGATTCTGCCACCCCAAATTGCTATCTCAGAAATAAAATCCATCTTAGATCTTTTTTAGAAAAAGTTATATTATCGCAAAATTACAAATAAAAATACTTTTTATGCAATTATGCGATGTTAATGTAAAATAAAGGTCTTAAAATTTGCATTTGAAAATAAATTTGCCTACATTTGTGATATCAAAATAATATCATTTTAAATTTACTGCTATGGATAATATTAATGTAAAGGCTCAGGGTGCTGAAAAATTTATTAACCCTGCAAGTGGTTGGTGTATGCTGTTTGTGGCATTGTTTGGCATGATTGTAAGTATTGCTTTGCCTGTGTATATGCTTGCCAATGAGCGTTCTGACTGGTGGGGGCTTGTGTTTATTCTCGCTTTGGTATTCATAATCTGCATGTGCGGTCTTTTTGTGGTTAATCCAAATGAGAGTACGGTCATTACCTTCTTTGGTAAATATGAGGGAACTGTGGTAAAGAATGGCTTTTTCTATTATAATCCTTTTGCTTCAAAAAAGAGTATTTCATTGCGTGCCCGCAACCTTAATGGCGAGCCTATAAAGGTCAACGATCTCATGGGTAATCCCATAATGATTGGTGCAGTACTCGTGTGGAGAGTAAAAGATACCTTCAAGGCTTCGTTTGAGGTAGATGATTACTCACGTTTTGTCGATGTGCAGAGTGAGGCTGCCATCCGTAATCTTGCCGGTGCATATCCCTA
Organism: Bacteroidaceae bacterium; assembly: GCA_017647975.1. GTDB lineage: Bacteria > Bacteroidota > Bacteroidia > Bacteroidales > Bacteroidaceae > HGM04593. Next base: position 17,147 of record JAGCJL010000006.1, read on the forward strand.
TGATAATCTTGAGAATGAGGATGCAAGCATTACTTTGCGTAATGGTGGCGAAGAAGTGAACGAACTCTTGGAGAAATCACTTGCAGAGCGTCTTGCTATTGCAGGTATTGAGGTTATGGAGGCACGTATCAGTTATTTGGCATATGCACCCGAGATTGCAAGTGCAATGTTGCAACGTCAGCAGGCTACAGCTATGGTGGCTGCTCGCCATAAAATTGTTGAAGGTGCTGTAGGAATGGTTCAGATGGCTCTTGAGCAACTCTCGGAAAAGGAAATCATAGAACTTGATGAGGAGAAAAAGGCTGCAATGGTAAGCAACCTTATGGTTGTACTCACCAGCGACAGAGCTGCAACTCCGGTGGTGAACACAGGAAGCTTGTATCAGTAACAGAGATAAAGATAACCGATGACGGGCATGAGTTCCGTTTAAAATGTAAAACCAAGAATTATGGCAAAAGATAAGAAATCTTTTGTATTGAGAATGAGCAGTGAAACAATGGCTACTATTGAGAAGTGGGCAGCCGATGAGTTTCGCAGTGTCAACGGGCAGATTGAATACCTCATTACCGACGCTTTGCGAAAGGCCGGAAGATTGAAAAAGTCTGAAAACGATGGGGAGTGATTGTGGATGAATAAGTTGTTGTTATTATGGAAAAAATTGTAATATTTCTAGTAGCCTTTGTGTTTGTTGCCTTCGCTGTGCTTATGGTTTGGGGTAAAATTGATTTCATGTTGGCTAAATATAAATTGAGAATAAAGGATGGTAAACTGAGGTATGTGAAATCACATGAATACGATAAAAAAGCACGTCCGATTATTGCAATCTTGTTCTTTCTTGTTGCATTGATTTCGGTTTTGTCTGTCCTGTTTCCTACTGTCGTTGATAAATTCGTTATTGTAATATTGGCTGTAATTCTTCCTTTTGTTCTGATTCTTGAACTTAAGTATAGGAAAAAGTGATGTAAATATTCCATGGTTTATTATTGCCTGTTTAATAAGGTTGATGTATCTTTGCTTAGCTAATGTGCATCAACCTTTTTTGTTTATGAAACGTTTTGTGTTTATTATATTGCTGTTGTTTTCGCTTTCTGCTGTGTCTGCACAAAGATACCAAAGGGCGATAGACCTCTCTACCGATGTGGGAATGTTTGTTCCGGGAGCATTGGGAGCCGGTATTGCCCTGTTCAAGGGGGATATGCAGGGTGTTGTGGAACTTGGTAAAACAGTGGCTATATCAACAGCAGTGACATATATTCTTAAATACAGTGTCGATAAGGAGCGTCCAGATGGTAGTGGCTATGATGCTTTTCCTTCAAATCACTGTAATTTTTCTTTTGCCGGAGCTACATTTGTTATGAAACGCTATGGCTGGCAGTGGGGCGTTCCTGCCTATCTTGTCAGTGGTTATGTTGCGTGGGGACGAATCTATGCTCACAAACACGATATTTGGGATGTGCTTGCCGGTGCGGCTATAGGTGTTGGCAGTGGTTTCCTTTTTTCAACTCCTTATGCTAAAAAACATGATATGACTCTTGTACCCACGCTTACCGATGGTGGTTGCGGAATACATTTTTCAATGTCGCTATAGATTGTTTAAATAAGAACTTAATAAACTAAAACCATAATTATGAAAAGATTCTTTACTTTAATTTGTTTGTTTCTGTCATTGACAGCGGCGACTTTTGCCGACATTATTGTAACAGAACAATTGTCTGTTACGAAAGGTGCTCAGATAAAGGAGTCTGTGAAAGCAGATGTTTTTTATATTATCTCAGGAATAGACCAGAGTTCTGTTGAGCATTACTTGTATGATAACGGTGGACAAGTAAAAGGAACAACGCCTTTTCCCAGTAATAGTGAATCTACCGCTTCACATTTGTGGACTCTTAAAGCCAGTGGAGATAATTGGTTTATAGTCAATGTTGCAACAGGTAACTATATGAATCTTGGTTCAAGTAATGGTAGTGCCATAAAGACTTCTGCAACTACTCAAGAGAATTCAATACATTTTGATTCAAACGGTTATTTGACTATTCTTAATTCAAATGGTCAGGCTATAGATATGACTGCTAATGGTGCAAACCCTACAACTTGGTCTGGAACAACAACACCTGATGGCTCTCGATGTTTGAAGATTTATGAAGTGGAAAATGTCAAGACTGAGTCTGTGAAGTCTTTGAGTCTTATACCTGCTCCAAAGTCGGTAAGTGTTGGCGATGGTGAGTTTATACTAAATAAAGGCTTTACAATAAGCGTTGAGAAATTTTCACAGAGTGATGAGCAAAATAAAGTCTTGGCAGATGTTGCACGCTTTATAACAACAGTAAATGTGGCGACAGAACTTGACTGTAAGGCTTCTTATGCAACAGCCGATATTGTTATCAAAGAGAATCACAATCTTGCTCCCGAAGGCTATATAATGGATATTACTCCTAAAGGTGTTACTGTTGAGGCTTCAACTTCCGATGGTGTGTATTATGCTATGCAGAGCCTTATGCGTCTGTTGCCTCCTAATGTGATATTGGGGAAGAAAGGAGATGCTGGGCAAGTGTATGCTTTGCCGGTGGCACGTATAGAAGACGAACCACGCTTCTCTTACCGTGGTTTTATGCTTGATGTAAGTCGTCATTTCTTTACTATTGAACAAGTGAAGAAGATGATAGACCTTATGGCTATATATAAAATGAATGTATTCCATTGGCATTTGACCGATGACCAAGGCTGGCGTGCCGAGATTAAGCAATATCCTTTGCTTACTTCTAAAGGAGCTGAGCGTAAGAGCAGTTATGACACACCTATAACACGTGTCGAGGAGAATGGTCAGGTGTATTGGACCGGTGAAGGTGCACAAACTAATAGACATTATGGTCCTTTCTACTATACTCAGGAGGAGATGAGGGATGTTGTTCGTTATGCAGCTGAACGTCATATTGATGTCTTGCCCGAGGTTGATATGCCTGGACACTTTGTTGCTGCATTGGCTGCCTATCCTCAATATAGTTGTCATCCCAACCAAGCACCGGAGGTGTGGACAACTGGCGGAGTCAGCACCGATGTCCTTAATGTTGCCAACCCGGAGACTGTTCAGTTCGCAAAGAATATCATTACAGAGTTGTGCGATATTTTCCCTTATCCTTACTTCCATATCGGTGGTGATGAATGTCCTACATCGCAGTGGGAGAGCAACGCACTTTGTCAGGCTAAACTGTCAGAATTGGGCAAGAATAGTTATCGTGCCTTGCAGACAGAATTTATTCGTGAAATAAATGAACATCTTACCACTCTTGGCAAGAAAATATTCTGTTGGAATGAAAGCATAACCGATGCTGGTGCCGACCTTGATTTGATGAAGGGTTCTGGAGCTACTATCATGTGTTGGACTCCTTGCCAGAGTGCTGCTGCTAAGGCTGCCTATTTGGGATTGAATGCCATTATTACAGAGTATGGAAGCGGTTGTTATTATATCAATCGCAGACAGAGCAATGATTACGGCGAACCTACTGCAGCCGGTGGCGGTGGTGATATTGTTTCGGCAACATATAACTATGTTCCGGTGCCAAGTAACGTAAGTGCAAAAGATGCCAAATATTATATAGGTGTACAGGCTACTTTCTGGACAGAGCATGTAAGCAGTAATGAGTATTTGGAATATCTTGCATTGCCTCGTTTTATGTGTGTGGCTGAAGCCGGTTGGACGCCACAGGAAAAGAAAGACTGGAAAAGTTTTGTTCGTCGTATGACCATAGATACAAAGATGCTTGATCTTGGCGAGTATATCTATGCCCGTCACTGGATGGATGATTATACACCGCGTCAAGCTCCTGCAGCAACAGGAGTTGTTGATGGTACAGTTGTTACATTTACTAATAAAAGTACAGATCGTGGTGATGGCCGATGTCTAGATGATAATAATGGTACGCTTACCGGTCAGGGAACTGCTGGTACCAAATGGACGCTTGAAAAGGCTCCTACCGAAGGTTGTTTCTATATCCGCAGTAATGTAAGCGGCAACTATCTTTATGCAGCCGATGGCAATAGTGGTACAATGGTTCAGCTTAGTACAGAAAAGACAGAGTGGGCTTTTGATACCTCTACACTCTCGGGTTATGTAGCTATTTGTTACAATTCAGTATCGGGAAATGCAATAAACAACAATGTATCAAATACCACATTTACACGCCTCTTTGCACATGGAAGCGGTAATGGAGCATCTTTCTGGATTATGGAAATGCCGGTTGTCAATGAATTGGAAGAGGGTGAGCATGGCGTACTGACTTATAATTATTATTATCGTGGTATAACTGTTGGCCGAAAGGAGTTCTCTCTTGTGTCAGGTAGTGCATATCCTTCATGCAAAGAATATGTACCAAACGGTTTTGCTGTGACAGAGACTCAGTTGCCAACGGGAACTGTTCACTTGAAGAATGAAATTGTAGAGATTGCAGTTGAGCGTATTCCGGAAATGGGACGTTACTATCGTTTCTTGGATTCAACCCAGCAGGTTTATCTTTCTACCGCTGCTGATTTGGAACAGACATATACCTATACAGTTGCAGGTGGAAACCAGTTGTTCTACTATAATAATTCTTCTATTATGGCTTATGAACGCGGTCTTTTCCTTTCAGGAGGAGAACTTCTTGCTGTAGGTGATGAGGCTCCGAAAACGAAGATAACACCAGCACTGACAGGCAATAGGGATGTGTATAATATTGTGTTTGATGATGACAAATATCTGTATATGGCTGATCAACAAGATGTTTATACAATCACAGGAAGCAATGTCGATGCAGCCGCTTCGGAAAGTTATGATATTCATTATCGCTATGTTCTTTCACTTCCGGTTGAGTTGGATGAAAACGGCTGGGCTACATTCTCTGCACCGGTACCGGTTGCTGTACCTCAAGAGTGTGCTGTATATATTGCAGAAAAATATGATGCTGATAATGCAATATTGTCAATGAAGCTTGTAGAACCGGGAACGGTGATAGCTGCCAATACCGGTGTAGTTTTGAAGGCGGCTCCTTCGACAACGGTTGAGTTTGTCATAAGCGAGAGTGGAATCAATTATTCCGGCAATTTACTTCAACCATCGGTTATGGTGACATCTGTTCCTGCAGAACAGAATGCTTATGTTCCCGTATATGTGAATGGTACAATCTGCTATCGCGTGATGGATGCAACGGAGCGTATTTTGCCTCCTCATAGCAGTTGGCTTCTAATGACAGGAACCAATGTACCGGAGAAAATATCTGTTGTATTCCTTGATGATGATTTAACGTCTGTTAAGGGATTTGAAGCAGAGACTGTTTATGATAAAAATATCTATAATCTGAGTGGTCAAAGAATTACAACTCCACAGATTGGTGTTAATATAATAAATGGCAAAAAGGTGCTTGTGAAGTAAAATTCTATTTTTACATTAAGTGGAACAGTGTTGGTTTTGTCGGTTCTGCCAATTAATGTAAGTAAAATTAAAAATGCTTAAACTTTAAAAAAATGGCTGTGGGGTTTGACTTACAGCTGTTTTTTTTATTATCTTCGTGCATTGTTAATAATAAAGTTAAGTTATGATTAAACAGGAGTGGAAAGATAAAGGCTTTATTGACGAGGCTATTCCTGCCGGTATTGACCTTAAAGGTGAGATTCGTCGCTTGTGCAAGGAGAAGAATGCTGTAGTGCTGGCTCACTATTATACCGACGGAACTATACAGGATGTTGCTGATTTTGTTGGTGATAGTCTTGCTTTGGCACAGATTGCTGAAAAAACTGATGCCGATATAATCGTTATGTGCGGCGTTCATTTTATGGCCGAGACAAACAAAATCCTTAGTCCTGAGAAAAAGGTGCTTATCCCGGATCTAAATGCAGGTTGCTCGCTTGCCGAAAGTTGTCCGGCCGGGGAGTTGGCTAAGTTCAAGGCTGAACATCCTGGTTACAAGGTGGTTGCTTATGTGAATACATCGGCGGCTGTAAAGGCCTTGACAGATATTGTGGTTACATCTACTAACGCCCGTGCAGTTGTTGATAGTTTTCCTAAAGATGAAAAGATTATCTTTGCTCCCGACAAGAATCTTGGTGGTTACCTTAACGCTGTAACACATCGTAATATGTTGTTATGGAACGGTGGGTGTCATGTTCATGAACAATTTTCAATAGAGAAAATTGTTGAGCTTAAGGCTGCTCACACCGATGCTAAAGTGCTTGCACATCCCGAATGTAAGAGTGGTGTTCTTGCTCTTGCCGATTTTATAGGTTCTACAGCTGCTATCCTCACATACGCTGAGAAGAGCGATGCCAAAGAGTTTATTGTTGCAACAGAGAGTGGTATTTTGCATGAAATGCAGAAGCGTTGTCCTGAAAAGGTCTTCATTCCGGTTCCACCAACCACAGGCCCATGTGCTTGCAACGAATGTGGTTATATGCGTCTTAATACTCTTGAGAAACTTTACAACACTCTCAAATATGAATGGCCTATAGTTGAACTTGACGAATCGCTCATTGAGGATGCCAAGCGTCCAATAGTTAGAATGTTGGAACTATCAAAATAAAATGACTAAGAGGTAAACTCGTTCTCTTACCCTTGAATGATATCTTCTTATTCATTTCTTAAACATAAAATAATAGGTTGCCTTTCGGCAACCTATTATTTTATGTTGGAATCTTATTTATTGAATCTTTCCTTTAGTGTTTTTATCATATCAACAGTCATGCTGTCAAGGTCGTATGATGGTTTCCAATCCCACTCTTCGCGAGCACAGGAGTCATCCATGTTGTTAGGCCATGAATCGGCGATAGCCTGACGTACTGCGTCGAATTCGTAATGCATCTTGAAGTCGGGGATATATTTCTGTATTGCAGCCTTAATAATTTCCGGGTCAAAACTCATTGATGCAACGTTGAATGCATTGCGGTGTATGAGACGTGAAGGGTCGGCATTCATAATGTCTATTGCTGCTTTTAAAGCGTCGGGCATGTACATCATATCCATGAATGTACCGGCCTGAATTGGACATGCGAAATCTTCACCCTTGACTGCTGCATAGTATATTTCTACGGCATAGTCGGTTGTTCCACCGCCCGGGAGTGTTACATTTGAAATGAGTCCGGGAAAGCGTACTGAACGTGTATCAACACCATATTTATTGAAATAATAGTCGCTGAGCATCTCTGTCGCAACTTTTGTTATACCATACATGGTGCGTGGACGCTGTATTGTATCTTGAGGAGTGTTGTCACGTGGTGTGTTTGGACCGAATGAACCAATAGAACTTGGTGTGAAAACAGCACATTTTTTCTCACGTGCAATCTCTAAGATATTTAAAAGACCGTTCATTTGAATGTCCCATGCAAGCAAGGGCTTTGCTTCAGCTACAGCTGAAAGTAATGCGGCGAGATTGTAAATTGTGTCTATATTGTATTTCTCAACAACTTCGGCAAGTTGTTTTGCGTCTGTCACATTCGCTTCTGCAGCGGGGCCACTTTCCAAAAGAATGCCTTTGGGCTCGGCTCCGGGAATATATCCGGCAACAATGTTACCATTGGGAATGAGCTTGCGTAATGTCATTGTCAGCTCTGAACCAATCTGTCCTGTTGAGCCTACTATTAGTACGTTCCTCATGATATTGAATTTTTAAATTATCGTTCTATTGACCAAAGGTAGTGTTTTTTTTGCAATAAATCTTGCAAGTGAATTATTTTTATTGTTTTTGATAACTTTTTTTTAGGAGTTGCAATAAAATCATTACATTTGTAGAGTACTGAGAATAAAGAGCCCGGCCTTGTTATTTCGGGGCAAGCGACGACAAATTACAGTAGAGCAATTATATTATTAGAATAATGTAAATAAATACAAGAATATGTACGGAGATTTTCAACAGCATCTTAAAGATGAATTGGCTGCAATAGAGAGTGCAGGACTTTATAAGAGAGAACGTAACATTGCATCACAGCAATTTGCGGAGATTACTCTTGAAGATGGCACAAAGGCACTTAACTTTTGTGCTAACAACTATCTTGGTCTATCGAATAACGAACGTCTTATTAAGGCAGCTCAAGAGACAATGAATGAACGAGGATTCGGTATGTCGTCAGTACGTTTTATCTGTGGAACCCAAGATTATCACAAGAAATTAGAGAAGGCTATTGCCGATTATTTCAAAACAGAGGATACAATTCTTTATGCTGCTTGTTTCGATGCTAACGGTGGTCTTTTCGAGCCATTGTTCACTGCAGAGGATGCTATTATCTCAGACTCATTGAATCATGCTTCAATCATTGATGGTGTACGTTTGTGCAAGGCTCAGCGTTATCGCTATGCCAATGCAGATATGGCCGACTTAGAGCGTTGCTTGCAGGAGGCTCAGGCACAGCGTTATCGCATCATTGTTACCGATGGTGTCTTTTCAATGGACGGTAATGTGGCTCCAATGGACAAAATCTGTGACCTTGCTGAGAAATACAATGCTTTGGTAATGGTTGATGAGTCACACTCAGCCGGTGTTGTTGGTGCTACAGGTCATGGCGTTGCCGAACAGTTTGACTGTTATGGCCGAATCGATATCTTTACAGGTACACTTGGTAAGGCCTTTGGTGGTGCAGTAGGTGGTTTTACAACCGGCCGCAAGGAGATAATTGACATGCTGCGTCAGCGTTCACGTCCTTATCTGTTCTCTAACTCATTGCCACCATCTGTGGTAGGTGCATCAATAGAGGTGTTCAAGATGCTTGCCGAGAGTGATGAACTTCACACTAAACTACAGAATAATGTAAACTATTTCCGCGACAAGATGCTTGCTGCTGGTTTTGATATTAAACCTACTCAGTCGGCAATATGTGCAGTAATGTTGTATGATGCCCCATTGTCACAGGTTTTTGCTTCAAAGATGGCACAGGAAGGTATCTTTGTTACAGGCTTCTATTATCCTGTTGTTCCAAAAGGCGAGGCACGCATACGCGTGCAGCTCTCTGCGGCACACGAACAGGAGCATCTTGACAAGGCTATAAATGCCTTTATAAAGGTGGGTAAGGAACTTGGTGTAATAAAATAAAGAATTTATTTATATGCAACAAAGGCTCCCATGGGAGCCTTTGTTGTTATTCTTCTACAGTAAATCCTAATTTTTCAACGGCTTTAATGACATCTTTCCTGTTGGGAGTGCCATAAATGGTGGCTTTGCCGGTCGGCAGGTCTATCTTTACACTTTCAACGCCTGCTACTTTGATGATGTTCGCCTCGGCATTGCTCTTGCAGTGGTTGCAGTTCATGCCTTTTATTATTATGCTCCATGCTGTGACGTTGCATGCGTGGCAACTACATGTCTCATCTTTTTTGCCACGGTAGCGTTGTATGAATGCATTTGCCAACAGCAGAGTGAGGATGACGGTGCATACGGTGCTGAAATATGATATACCGCAGTCATGGCATGCGTGTATCTGTTCAAGCGGTGACACGAACCATTCGCGAGGCAGCAGGTAGTCTATTCCTAATCCCAAAAGTAATGCACAGCTTATTATTGAAAAAAGGTAGGTTAAAAGACTCTTTTTGCCCATTACTTTGCCTATAACAAGCAATGAGGCTACATTCACCGCTGGGCCGGCCATGAGAAGTACAAGAGCTGTGCCGGGTGAGAGGCCTTTCAGCATGAGGGCTACGGCAATGGGAATTGAGCCTGTTGCACACAAGTACATGGGAACTGCGAACAGGAGTACAAGGAGCATGCTTGCGAGAGGCTTGTCGGCAAAGAGTGAGAAAAATGTGTCGGGAACAAAGACCGTTATCACACCGGCAATGACAAGGCCCATGACAAGCCATTTGCCTATGTCCTGCATCATCTCTATATAGGCATAATTCATGGCGTTACGCAACTTTTGTGCAACGGAACTTTTTGCCTCTTGGCGACAGCAGGCTGCTGCTTCGCTTGTGGCTGTTGTTTCATTGTTTATCTTTTCTATATAATTGGTAAGGCTGCCGCCGAACAATGCTGTTACAAGTGCTGCTAACGGGCGTAGTAATGCGAATGGCAGTCCCATGAGCGAGTAGGTGGCTATTATGGAGTCTATGCCGGTCTGTGGCGTGGCAATAAGAAACGATACGGTAGCACCCTTTGAGGCACCGTCTTTTCTTAGTGACATTGCCGTTGGTATTACTCCGCAGGAGCATAGTGGCAACGGTATTCCCAAGATTGCCGCATTGAGTACTGAACGGAAATTATTACCGCTCAAATAGCGATTGTATATTGTGGCGGGTATGAATGCATGCATTATACCGGCTAATGTGAAGCCCAGAAGCAAGTAGGGCGACATGCTGTTTATCAGTTCAAAGATTTCTCTCATATTTTTTGTTTCATGAAATATCTGCGAAGATACAACAAAAAATATGTAATAGGGTTGTAAAATGTTTATCTTTGAAGTGAATTCGATGATTTTCTGCCCGTGCTTAGAAAAATACTTAAACAAGTTTCGTGTTTCTCGCTTATTTGGTGCTATCTTCGCAATATAGTAGGGTAAAAATCTGTTATGTCACGTAGAAGGGTAATATTTCATATTGATGTGAACTCGGCTTTTCTTAGCTGGACGGCTGTACAGTTGATGCAGAGTGGCCGGTCTGATATTCGCCTGCTCCCTTCTGCGGTTTCCGGTGACCCTGATGACAGACGTAGTATTATTACGGCAGCATCGATACCTGCCAAGAAACTTGGTGTCAAGACTGCCGAGCCGGTGGGAATGGCTCTCAGAAAGTGTCCAGGGTTGGTACTTGTGCGAGGCGATTGGGAGTGGTATGGCAGGTGTTCCGAGGGGTTTATTGATATTTGCCGAAAATATTCTCCAGTTTTGCAGCAGTTCTCTATCGATGAGTGTTTTATTGATATCTCCGACTATCTTATGGAACAGGAGCCGCTGGAGATGGCTGTGATGCTAAAAGAGGAGATAAAGGAAAAACTCGGTTTTACGGTTAATATAGGTATCGGCTCTAATAAGTTATTGGCTAAGATGGCATCCGACTTTGAGAAACCCGATAAGGTGCATACGCTGTGGGAGCATGAGGTACAGGAAAAAATGTGGCCTCTTGGTGTTCGTGAGTTGCTTTGGGTAGGTAAAAAGACCGAGGAGAAACTTATAATGAACGGCATTAAAACTATTGGTGATATTGCCCGTATGCCGCTCGGGGCTTTGGTGGGGCTTGTCGGGAAAAAGTTTGCGTGTCAATTGTTGGAGTATGCCAACGGACGCGACGACTCTCCTGTGGAGACTGTTGTTCCCGAAGCGAAGAGTATCAGTGCCGAGAGAACAATGTCAAGGGATATTGCCGATGAACGTGCCATAGATAAAACTCTTTTTAATGTTGCGTGTGTCGTGGCACATCGTTTGAGAAGGGCGAGGCTCAGGGCTTCTTGTGTGTCGGTGTTTATCAAATACAAGGATTTTTCTGTTGTTCAGCGACAACGGCAAATATCGCAGGCAACAGATGTTACGGCTGTTATACTCAACGAAGCACGTTGCATGCTCAATGAACTGTGGGATAAAAAAACACCTCTTCGTCAGGTGGGGCTTGGGGTTTCAAAACTGACGCATGATGTGGCGGTGCAATTGTCGTTGTTCGAGGATCCTAAGATGGGTTATTATAGAGAATGGGACCGTAACTATGACGAGGAGAAATCTCGCAAAGAAGATGCTCGTCTGCTGGCGTATGAGCGACGAAGAACGCCGGAAAAATAGTGCTTATATATAATAATGTATTTATGAAAGAGATAAATCCAAAAGAGACAAGCAGGGCTTATGCCTTTGAGATGTGGCTTAAAGCTCCAATGCCAATGGTGACATTTTTTAAGACGCTTGATGTATCGCCCCTCTTGAAGATAAGCAAGAGAAAGGGGTTGAAATTTAATATGCTTATGTGCTATTGCATTGGCAAGGCGGCAAGTGGAATAAAAGAATTTTATATGTTGCCGGTGGGCGATAAACTGATAGGGTATGAAACCATTGCGGTGAATACCATCGTAGCGAATAAGTCAGGCGAGGTCAGTTCGTGCGATATCCCTTTTTCCCATGATTTTTGGGCGTTTAATAATAATTATCTGAAACTTACCCGTCATGTGGCAGAGAGTTGTGAAAATCACGACCTTACAGAGAGTATGGTAATCGGTACTTCGGCTTTGGCACAATATGAGATAGATGGTGCTGTGGGTATGTACAGTGGGGTGTTCAATAATCCTTTTATGATTTGGGGAAAATATAAACATCGGTTTTTCAAGACAACGCTTATGGTCTCTTTTCAGTTTCATCACACACAGATGGACGGTGCTCATGCTGCACGTTTCCTTGATTGCCTGCAAAAGGAGATCTTTGCCTTGGCGATGTAGCCGGCTGTTCTTGATTCTGCTGGTATCGCATTGCAAGGTTTTCCAGTGGCTTTTATTGGTGTTTTTGTGTGAAAAAGCGTTAAAACATGTGCGAAATAGAACAAAACTTATCTCAAAAATTGCACAATTTGTGTTAAATGTGTAATTTTTAAAGGTGCCGTTGTTTTTTTTGTAATACTTTTGCATCGCTTTTTAAAGGCGACAGCAAATAAGAATTAACAAAAAGATATATGGTTCACTTTTTAAATTACATTGACGAAGCGATAAAGAAAAATTGGGATAAACCCGCGGTAACTAATTACGGAGCAAATACATATACATACGGCACTCTTGCGGAATCGATAGAGAGGATGCACCTGCTGTTCGAGAAATGCGGTATTAAAAAAGGTGACAAGGTCGCTCTTTGTGCAAAAAACTCGGCGGAGTGGTGTATCTCTTTCCTTGCAATCGTGTCGTATGATGCAGTGGCTGTTCCTCTGCTGTCTGACTTCCTGCCTGGTAATGTTGCCGATCTTACCCGTCTGTCGGGAAGCAGGATGCTTCTTGTCGACAGTTATATCTGTGACGCTCTCTTGCGTGACGGTGTCATGCCGCAGTTTGCCTCTTTCGACGGTTTCCTTGGTCTTGTAGATGTCGTTTCGCTGGATGCAGTGGGCGGTTCGTCTAAGGAGCTGGTCAAGAGGTGTGGCGATGCCAGGAGTGCTTTTGCGAAGAAGTTCCCGCAGGGCGTGTCGGCCAAGGATGTCGACTACTGCAAGGATGAAGTGGAGAGTCTGGCTCTTATCAGCTACACGTCGGGAACAAGCAGTGCCCCCAAGGGTGTCATGCTACGTGCGAAATCAATTTCGGGTAATATAGAGATTGCCCGCAGGCTTATCCGCCAGAAGGAGAACGGAACAGTGCTTTCAATGCTTCCTCTGGCTCATATCATGGGTCTCTCTTTTGACTTTATATTCACGCTTGCCGGCGGTTGCCACCTTAATATTCTCACGACAAAGCCCACTCCGGCACGTCTTCTCTCGGCGTTGGCCGATGTGAAGCCCTTCATGTTCATCACTGTGCCTCTGTTGGTTGAAAAGATTTTCCGCTCTAAGGTCATACCTGTGCTGAAAAAGCCGGCGATGCGTTTCATGATGGCCATACCGGGCTTGCGTTCGCTGCTTATGAGGCAGATACGTACAAAGGTGATGTCGGTGTTCGGCGAGAATATAGGACATGCCGGAATCTTTGTAGGTGGAGCGGCTATAGGCAAGGATGTCGATGACGTGATGCAGCTGCTGAAGATTCCTTATGCGGTAGGTTATGGTATGACTGAGTGCGGTCCGCTCATCAGCTATAAGGGCTGGTCGCACCCTATGCTCGGCAACGACGGCGATATCGCGGCTCCAACTATCGAGGTGCGTATCGACTCGGAGCATCCGGCAAGGATTCCCGGCGAGGTGCAGGTGCGTGGCGATGTGGTTACCGAGGGCTATTATAACAACCCCGAAGCGACAAAGGCGGCGTTTACCCGCGACGGCTGGCTCAAGACCGGCGATATGGCTATACGCGACCGCAAGGGACATATATATATAAAAGGTCGTTGCAAGAACATGATTCTTACCGGTGGCGGACAGAACATCTATCCTGAGGAAATCGAGGAGCTTGTAAACAGCTTGCCAATGGTCGTTGAATCGCTTGTCGTGAGCCGTAAGTTCGCCATTGTGGCACTTGTGGTGATTGACAAGGCCGCTGTAGGCGATGACAGGCAGATGCGTGCCGAGATAGAGCGTCAGGTCTTTGCCCTTAATGCCAAGCTGCCGGCATATAGCCAGATAAGTATCTGTGAACTACGCGAAGAGCCTTTTGAGAAGACTCCCAAACAGAGCATCAAACGATTTATGTATAATTGATAATGTTGTAAATATGGTTCTGTGGCAGCCGGCAAACGGCTTGCTGCTGGAAAAAAGCCAAGGCGGCCCACAGGCCGCCTTGGTGCGTTATTGTTGTTCTACCGGTATCTGAATGATGGAGAGCCATTTCTCCGGGTCTTCCTGATTCCAGATGCCGTCTATATAGCATGTGCGGGGGTGTCCGGCTATCTTGTATCCCTGCTCCTCTATATAGGCGAAGGCTTCGGTGAACGATTCGTGGAAGCGTTCGTAAGGGCCGACATGTCTCATGCAGAGTGCCGTTGGGACAGCCGCAAGACGCTTGAATTGTATGATTGCACTGTCTGTGCCCATCTCTTCTACCTGTTCGCAATACTCGATGTCAATATCGGTGGGGTGATACTCTTTGTTGTGCTCAATGGTGAAGCAATAGCCCGGAGGCGGACACTTGCAGCCGAGACGCTGCATCTCGGGGCCAATCTTCTCAACGCATAGCAGCCCTAGGGCGGCATAGCCGGAAATTACTTCGCGGTGGCTTGCCACAATAACTTCGGGCAGAGATTGGATGCTGAACTTTAAATTTTCCATAGTTTTGATTTTTTTGCGAGAGTCCATCCATTCAAGGAGCTGGGTGCGTCTTGCCTGCAGTCGCTGAAGCTCTCTTTCCGTCTCTTCAATCTTCTCCGTCAGCTGTTCTACGCTTGGGGTTTGGGATTTGTTGTCGTATAAATCCCTTATCTCGTCAAGTGTAAACCCGAGCTGTTGTAATTGGCGGATGGTGTTCAGTTTCTGCATCTGGGTGATGCTGTAATAACGATACCCAGTCCACTCGTCTATCTCTTCGGGGATAAGCAGCCCCTTCTGTTCGTAATGACGCAATGTCTTGACTGTCACCTGCATCAAACGGGAGAACTCTCCAATTTTTAACCTTGTTTTATAACTCATGATCGTACGACTTTTTGCATGCGTTTGCAAAATTAATGTATGACCTAGGGTACGAGTCAAGAGATTTGCAGCTTTTTTTTGTGGAAAATTTTCAGATAGGCTGTTATGTGGCCTGTTGGGGGTACTGTGACTTGGAGTTTTTGCACTGTTCTCACTCTTTTTATATGTGCTTCTAACTGCGAATAATACACATCTACAATGAGAAATAGTGATAAATTATCTACTTTTCACCTTCTCAATCTTCTCGTATTATCCTATCAGTCCCACATCGGTGCAACTTTTTCAGGGAAAGACAGGTTGTTCCTCTTCTGGGGCGTGGTCTTTTAAATAAGGAGTAGGGATTGACTTCGCTTAGCTCGTCCATCCCTGTTTGGTTTTACTTTGCAAGAAATCAGTAAACACCTTGCGGTGTTTGTGCTGCTGTTCGTTTTGTATGGTCGGCAGTCCTTTTATTATGGTCGGGATTGACTTCGCTTCGCTCGTCCATCCCTGTTTGGTTTTCCTTTGCAAGAAATCATTAAACACCTGGGGGCGTTTTTGCTGCTTTTCGTTTTTGTATGGTCGGCAGTCCTTTTATTATGGTCGGGATTGACTTCGCTTCGCTCGTCCATCCCTGTTTGGTTTTCCTTTGCAAGAAATCAGTAAACACCTTGCGGTGTTTTGCTAATTTTATTTTTCTATTTCGTTGGCAAGCGAGCTTTCCGCTCATAGAAAAACAAAATTAGGAAACAATTTCCATTGTTTCCTAATTTCTTGCGGAGAGGGAGGGATTCGAACCCCCGGTACCTCTCAGTACGCCGGTTTTCAAGACCGGTGCAATCGACCACTCTGCCACCTCTCCAAAGGTTTTTTATAGTCAAGCGATGTGGTCTTTTTCGTTTGACGTTGCAAAGGTATATCAAAAGTTTGAACCATGCAAGCGTTTGGCGAGAAAAATGAAAATATTTTTGCATTTTATCTCTTTTTGTAGTTTGTATGTCTTGTCTAATGTAAAATGTTAGTGCTTTTTGGATATTTCTAAATATTTTCTCTTCTCTTTGATTCTCATTTTGCTGAGTGGGTGGATTTTCTCTTTATTATCCTAATATCATACATTATATGTAAAAGTCAATCTTCTCTCTGGCTTTGGTGAAAATGTACCATTGTTGTGGTTATTATAGACTGAAATCATTACAAAAATAAAATAATTTAAAAATATTGATAATTATCTCGATTTTTTTGTGGATTTTATATTCTTATTTTGTATCTTTGCATTGAACTGAAAAAGAGAGGTGCTCTTGAATTCTGACAAAATGTTAGTACTTTTTGCTATTTATTTGCATTTTTCTTTTTGATTGTTTTTTAAGAGATTTTTTAGTGACAATTTTAATCGTTTTATAATACATAGAACTATGGAATCTAAACTGAATTTTAAAGAAGGTTTGTGGAACAAAGAGATCAATGTTGGTAACTTTGTTCATGAGAACATCACTCCTTATGAGGGAGATGCTTCTTTCTTGGTTGGTCCTACCGAAAGAACAAAGAAAGTGTGGGGCGAGTGTATTAAGGCTCTTGCTGAGGAGCGTGCAAACAATGGCGTACGTGCTTTGGACAACGCAACTGTTTCTACAATCACATCTCACAAGGCTGGTTACATCGACAAGGAGAACGAGCTTATCGTTGGTTTGCAGACTGACGAGTTGTTGAAACGTGCTATTAAACCATTTGGTGGTATCAAGGTTGTTGAGAAAGCATGTCTTGAGAATGGTATTCCTGTAGATGAGAAGGTTAAGGATATCTTCTATCACTATCGCAAGACTCACAATGACGGTGTATTCGATGCTTACAACGAAGAGATTCGTATGTATCGTTCTTTGGGCTTCCTTACTGGTCTTCCCGATAACTATGCTCGTGGCCGTATAATCGGTGACTATCGTCGTCTTGCTCTCTATGGTGTTGACCGTCTTATCGAGGCTAAACAGCAGGATTTGAAGGGATTGGTAAGCCCAATGACTGAGCACACAATCCGTCTCCGTGAGGAGGTTGCTGAGCAAATCAAGGCTCTTAAAGAGATGAAGGTTCTCGGAGAGTATTATGGTCTTGACCTTTCTCGTCCTGCAACATCAGCTCAGGAGGCTGTTCAGTGGACTTATATGGCATATCTTGCTGCTGTAAAGGAGCAGGACGGTGCTGCTATGTCACTCGGTAACGTATCTTCATTCCTTGATATCTATATCCAGTACGATCTTGACAATGGTAACATTGACGAGACATTCGCTCAGGAGCTTATCGACCAGTTTGTAATCAAATTGCGTATGGTTCGCCACTTGCGTATGCAGTCTTACAATGACCTCTTCGCAGGTGACCCAACATGGGTAACTGAGGCTATCGGTGGTCGCTTCAACGACGGTCGTACAAAGGTTACAAAGACTTCATTCCGCTTCTTGCAGACTCTTTACAACCTTGGACCTTCACCAGAACCTAACATGACTGTTCTTTGGAGCAATGAGTTGCCCGAGGGCTTCAAGGAGTTCTGTGCAAAGGTATCTATTGATACATCTTCAATCCAGTACGAGAACGATACTTTGATGCGTGAGGTTCGCGAGTGCGATGACTACGGTATCGCATGTTGTGTATCTTATCAGGCTGTAGGTAAGCAGATTCAGTTCTTCGGTGC
>JAGCJL010000007.1 GCA_017647975.1 Bacteroidaceae bacterium
AACCATTCATGCATATCAATATTGCACAAGAGTATTTGTTTGAAGAGATTTTTAAAATCCAAGCAATGGGATTGGCAAAAAGAGTCAAGCATGCCCATGACCAAACATGTGTGATTGGAATTTCGGGAGGTCTTGATTCCACTTTGGCACTTCTTGTAACAGCAAAGGCTATTGACATGTTGAACATAGAAAGAAAAAGTGTCATAGCTGTAACCATGCCGGGTTTTGGAACAACAGACCGCACCTATAACAACGCTATGCGTTTAATGCAAAATCTGGATGTCACAATTAAAGAGATTTCAATAAAAGAGGCTTGCATACAGCATTTCAAAGATATTGAACACGATATAAATGTTCATGACATTACTTATGAGAATTCACAAGCACGCGAAAGAACACAGATTCTCATGGATGTCGCAAACCAGACAAACGGCCTTGTTGTAGGAACGGGCGACTTGTCGGAATTGGCTTTGGGCTGGGCAACATACAACGGTGACCACATGAGTATGTATGGTGTAAACGCATCGGTACCCAAGACTTTGATGCAACATATCGTTAGACACGTTGCCATAACAAGTAACAACGATTCTGTAAAGGAAACCTTGCTCGATATTATCGATACCCCAATATCACCGGAACTTATTCCTGCCGAAAACAATAATATAAAGCAAAAGACCGAAGATCTCGTAGGCCCGTATGAACTGCATGATTTTTTCATATATCATTTTGTGCATAATGGTTTCTCGCCAGAAAAGATTTATTTCATTGCACGAAACGCTTTTGCCGGCAAATATGACGATGAGACAATAAAGAAATGGCTGACTACTTTTATACGCCGCTTCTTTATACAACAGTTCAAACGCTCTTGCATGCCCGACGGACCGACTGTAGGCGTTTGCTCATTAAGCTCACAAAAGGGTTGGATTATGCCTGCCGACACTAATGGGGATATTTGGTTACAGGCATGCAAGAACTTATAATTGAACATAAAACATTTATAATATGAACCACAAGTTTTTTAAATCAATTAAACTTTCGATTATTATATCAATCGTTTTATTGGCAACAAGTTGTAACGACAGAATAGATGAAGAGAATCGCTTTACATTCAAAGGAGAACTGATAGCATCGCATCTTGAAAAAAATCCTGAGAAATTCAGCCATTTTGTAGAAATCCTCAAAAAGGCCAAAATAGGTAAAAAAGCGTCAGGCAGTATATTGAAAACCTTATCGACATATGGTTCTTATACATGTTTTGCACCAACCAATGAGGCGATAGACACCTTTTTGGTTGCTGAATACAACAAATTCCTGAATGGAGAAGATACAGGAATCTACTCACTAAACATTGAGGATTTGAGTGATAGTATTTCAACTGAAATTGCCAAGAATCATATTATAGAAAAAGGCTACAAGACTATTGACATCAACGAAGGTTCTTTCCCAATGAGTACAATGAACCGCCGTTCAACCACTGTTGAGTGGGTAAAAGATGAAAGTGGTCAGGTATTCACTCTTTTGAACAATAGTGCAAAAATCATTGAGCAGGACCTTGAAATGGAGAATGGATACATTCAGGTGGTTGACGCTGTTCTTAGTCCATCAAACAAATTGTTACCTGAACATATTTCATCACAGTTGGCCTTTTCACTTTTTGCACAGGCCATATATAAAACAGGACTTGACTCTCTATTGAGTATTTATGAGTTAGACCCTGATTTTGACAACACACTAAATGGTCCTTTACTCGACTCAGAAGAATCAACTTCGCCATATCCAAAAGAAAAAAGACAGAAATATACAGTGTTGATAGAACCGGATGCCTTGTACAACAAGTTGGGTTATGAAACTCTTGAAGATATTATTGAATTGGCCGAAAAATGGTATGGTAATGATTTCAACGGCACGCCTCTTGAAGAAGAAATCATGAAGGACTATACCCATCCGATGAACCCTCTTAACAGATATGTAGCCTATCATATCATAGACCGTCAGTTGCAATACAGTTCAGGTACAGGCCCCGGAGGTTTTATCATGGAGAACTATGACAATTCCGGTTTCCGTTCAATAGTAAACCTAAACCAGAATTTTGACAGTTACGAATATTATGAAACCATGCATCCTTACAGTTTGATAAAGGTAACCAAACCTTATACAAACGAAAAATTAAAGAGCGAACTCGTCATAAATTATGCTCAGGAAAAAGGTAGCATGCTTGTTAATCCCGAAATGGAGCAGCACATAAATGTAATTGTTGAAAGAGCAACCACAACAAAAGAGAAGTATCCTGAATTGGCCGATTATAGCCAAGGTGCACTAAATGGTATCATACATACTATTGACCGTATTCTTATATACAACGAAGACGAAATGGCCGGCAATATCCTTAAAGAGAGAATAAGAATTGATGTTTCGGCCATATTCCCGGAATTGACAAACAACGATGTACGTTGGGATCTATCAAGCAGCGGAAATGTGGTAACATATATACCTAATAATTTCTGTAAAGGTTTTGTGATAAACAACGAGGATACAGAGGTGTTCTACTATCGTCCACACGCAACATCTCTCCTTTCATGGGCGAACTATCAGGGAGACGAATTTATTGTAGAAGGAAAATATGACTTCCAATATCGTATTCCACATGTTCCTACAGGCACTTATGAAATCCGTTTCGGTTATCCTAAGGGATACTACCGTGGAGTTTGCCAGTTCTATTTTGACAAGAAGATTGCCGGTATTCCGGTTGACCTTCGTTGGAATGAAAATACCACAGTGCTTATTGGTTGGGAAGATGTCAAGGAGATGACCGAAGAAGAAGCCCGTGCCAGCGACAAGGCGATGCGTAACCGAGGATATATGAGAGGCCCTGCAAGCATCACGCTTGAAGCAGACAATGCTTATGGAACAATGCGTCATAGCGAACAGGCACTACGTAAAATCATTGGAACATATCGATTGGACAAAAGAGACTATTGGTTACGTTTCAAGGATGTCAGTGAAAATTCAACAGGTAACATGACACAGTTTGACCAAGACTACCTTGAACTTGTTCCTGTATCGGTTCTTAACGACCAGACAAGACCTGAGGATATATATTAAACATAGGATTCAAAAAGAGGGTTAGATGAAAGTCATTAACATTGAGGAGGTAAAGAAAATCCAATTGGATATACTTGATGATATTGCAAATTTCTGTAAAGAAAACAATTTGCAATACTGCCTTGCATACGGCACTTTACTTGGTGCTGTACGCCACAAAGGATATATCCCCTGGGATGATGATATAGACATTCACATGCCTCGTGCCGATTATGAAAAATTCATCAAACTCTACAACTCAAAAGAAAAGAAGAACGCGGTTATAACGCATGAGATAAACCGTAACTACCACGTTCCATTTGCTAAAGTTTTTCGCAAAGGAACAATTGTGCAAGAGCACCTTTACAAACAGAGTGTTTTTGGTGTATATGTAGATATTTTTCCAATAGACGGCATAAAATCAAAAGCACAAGCCTACATCTGCGGACAATGTATAAGATGCATGTATATTAAAACATCTATCTTTAATAACTCGCAGACTATAGCACGAAAGATACGCTTGTTCATTACCAAGATGCTTTTATTGCCATTTACGGAACATTTCATATTAAGCATGATAAGAAAGACCTCAACCCTTTTCAATATTGATGAATGTGAGAAGGTCTGTAGTTTCGGGTCAAGAACTGCATTAAGAGAGATTCTTCCAAAGAATCTCTTTGAAAGCAACATTTCAATAAAATTCGAGGGTAATGAGTATAACATACCGGCCCAATATGATATTTACCTTAAATCAAAATATGGAGATTACATGCAACTTCCTCCGGAAGAAAATAGAGTTTCAACTCATGACTCCGTTGCAAGTTGGTTATAAAACATACAATTATGAAAAAAGTCATTACATACGGAACTTATGACCTGTTACATCAGGGGCATATAAACCTGTTACGTCGTGCGAAAGAGTTAGGTGATTATTTGATTGTTGGCGTTACCAACGATAATTTTGATCGTGAACGCGGTAAACTGAATGTCTGCAACAACGTTCTTGAACGTGTTGAAGCGGTGAAGGCCACCGGGCTTGCCGACCAAATTATCATTGAGGATTACTTTGGTCAGAAAATCGATGACATTCAAAAATATGATGTGGATATTTTTGCAATAGGAAGCGACTGGGAAGGAAAATTCGATTATCTCAATGAATACTGCAAAGTAGTATATCTACCACGCACCGAAGGTATCTCTTCAACAATGCTCAGAGAGGAAAAGAAAACTGTTATTAAAGTTGGTGTAGTCGGTTGTGGACGTATAGCCAAAAGATTCATTCCCGAAGCACAATTCGTTACTGGTATTGAGATTATTGGAGCATACGACAATAACAGTTCTGCTCTTGACGAGTTTGTAAAAAACAATGCTCTTTCAAAAGCATATTCTTCATTTGAGGAGATGCTTGGCGATGTAGATGCTGTATATGTAGCAACGCCACATTTGAGCCACTATACATACAGCAAACAAGCATTGCTCGCAAAGAAACATGTGCTTTGCGAGATACCTCTTGTATTGGAAAAAGAGCAGGCCAAGGAGTTGTACAAACTTGCCGAGGAGCAAGGAGTTATACTTATGGAGGCGAATAAAACAGCTCACTGCCCTGCTTTCAATCACCTTATGGTAATGATCAAGAGCGGAGCCATTGGTGAAGTTGTGGATATTGAAGCCTCTTTATCACGTCTGTTGCTCGACAAGACAAGACGCGAGTTTGATCCTGAACAGGCAGGAGGTTCAATGTATGAATCAGCAGTGTATCCACTACTCCCTATCTTCAAATTATTAGGTATAGACTATACTAAGCTGAACATATACTCAAGAATGGAGAACGGCGTAGATGTCTATACAAAAGGTGTCATGCAATATCCTAATGCTGTATGCTCTTTCAAAATAGGACTAGGCGTAAAGACCGAAGGTAACCTTGTTATATCAGGAACCAAAGGCTATGCCTACGTACAGGCACCATGGTGGAAGACCGACTATTTTGAACTTCGCTACGAAGACCAGAATAACAACAAGAAGTATTTCTATAAATGGGACGGAGAAGGCTTGAGATATGAGATTCAGGAATGGATGTCATGCATCATCAACAAGCGTTTCAGCAGTGCCAGACTAAGAAGAAGAGAAAGTATAGCCATGGCAGAGGTTATGCAACAATTTACAGAACGTAAAAATTTCAACGAAATATGAAAACAGCAATCGTTACAGGCGGAACATCAGGCATAGGTCTTGGGGTTGCCAAGATGTTACTATCAAAGGGATATAAAGTTTATGCAACCTATGTTGGTGCTGACTTTACCGAAGAAATCGACAACTTCACCGCAATCAAGGTAAACCAATGTTGCCGCGAAGAGTTATACAGATTCATCAATACAATAAAGGCAGAATGTAACTCTGTTGACTGCATTGTTTGCAATGCCGGAATGAGTATAAGAAAGTCATTCACCGAGACAACAGACAATGATTGGGACAACATGATGGAGGTTGCAGTAAATTCACACTACATACTTGTAAGAGAATTGTTCGCCCTTATCCCCGAAAATTCAAGAATCATCTTTACAGGCTCACAAATGGGATTGATGCCTCACGCAATGGTACTTGCATACGGTGTAACAAAGGCTGCCGTTCATGCACTTGCAAAGAATCTTGTAAAAGAGTTTGAGGGAACAGGAACTACTGTAAATGCCATTGTACCGGGGTTTGTTGAAACACCTTGGCAGAAGGAAAAACCCGAAGAGATAAAACAGAACATTTACCGTAAAACAGCAATCCACCGCTTTGCCACTGTTGATGAAGTGGTTGACGCATACAGATTCTGCATAGACAACCCGTTTGTAAACGGAAGCCTTATAGAAGTAAACGGTGGATACAGCTATAAATAAAAATAAAAAGATACTCGTTTGAGTATCTTTTTATTTTTGTCTTTATTTTATTATTCCTTTACAGGACGTACATGCAAACCATAGGCACGGCCCATTGGGCAATATCCAAAATCATGACTTACATATATACAATAAACTATATTTCTCTCAGGTTCCAAATCACTGCACCAATAGAAACCTCTCTCACCCGCCTCTTCATAATAAGCCTTATTGCTATGAGCATCAATATAACCTGTTTTAGGGAGATGTATGCTATTACCGTTAGGACCTGTAAGCTTTATACATGCAACACCATTGAGAGTTACATCTTCCCAAGTACATTCGTTGTATAGTTCCTCTATTTCGGCAAATGTAGGCATTCTCCAACCTTTACCCAATTTTACCTGTGCAACATCATCTTCCGGGTCGAGAGATGTTTTATTATCGAGGACATCTCCAAATTCATAAGAACAGCAGTACTTGGTCATGCTTTCATAATACTCACTGGCATTGAACTTATAATTCCACACCGAATAATCATCTCTTGTTTCGGTTTCACCCCAAGCATAAAAATCACCATACACCTCAGGAGCATTGGCACCAATATTTCGGTCACCCCACTTAATACTAAGACCAAGGTCAACAGCCTTTATTTTATCACCTCCTTTATCTGCAGGCTTATCATCACCTTCATCATCTCCACAAGAGACAAAATTCACAGTCAAAGCAAATCCCAAAATCAGTATTGCAAAATTACGTAACAAATGGAAAAAACTTCTTTTCATAGTTTTTAGTTTTTAAAATTGATATATTATTTCTTTTTGTATCCTTTATATATAAGGTATCCTACAACAAATAGTGCCACAACGAGGAAAACCATACCAATCTCGCTGCTGTACTCCTTTACCTTGTTCATTACAGCCTCTTCGGTCTGCAAACCGGGAATTGAAGCCATATAATAGCCAAGTAAAGCAAGAATAATATTCCATGTACCTGCACCTAATGTTGTATATAAGAGGAAACGCCCCATACCCATGCGTGCAAGACCAGCCGGAATTGATATCAACTGACGCACTGCAGGAACCAAGCGACCTATAAATGTTGAAATAGCACCATGCTTGTCAAAATAAGATTCGGCATGCTGCACTTTTGCTTCATCAATAAGACACATGTGACCTATACGGCTATTGGCAAATTTATACACAATTGGGCGACCAAGCCACATGGCAAGAAAATAGTTAATCAAAGCACCAATAATGGCACCGAGTGTTGCAAACATGATAACAAGTACAAGACTCATCTCTCCTGTAACAGCAGCCTTCCATGCAGCCGGTGGAACGACAGCTTCTGAGGGAAAGGGAATAAAAGAACTCTCAATGGCCATAAATAATGTCACTGTCCAATAATTCAAATGGTCAAGACAGAATTGAATAAGTGAATCCATAGTATAATTATTTTATGTTATTATTTTTTTATTGTTGTATCTCTTTTTGTTAAAAGCCTTATTGCTTCACCAACCCAAAGAACTAAAGAGGTTGAACTTATTATTATCGCCCAGTCTTTCAACGACAAGGGAACGACATTGAACATTTCTCCACCAAAAGTAACAATAAGTATTTGACCTATAACTATTGCAGCACAAACAATTATAAATGTATAGTTTGTAAATAAGCCTTTAAATGCGCTCTCTCTTGTCATATAAGCCTTGGCATTAAACATATTCCAGAATTGCAACAAGACAAAGAATGTAAAGAACAACGACTGTTCGTATGTACTCAATCCTCCGTTTCCGTTCAACCACCATAACAGAATCAACTGTACAACAACAAATACAGCAGCTACAACAAATATATTATAGGACATTGACTTTGTTATTATAAAATCTCCGTTATTGCCACTTTTTCGTGGGCGTTCTTTCATCACACTCCAATTTGGTGGCAATGAAGCAAGAGCAGCAGCAGCAAATGTATCCATAATAAGATTGACCCAAAGCATTTGCGTAATTGTCAATGGAGATGACGCACCTATGAGAGAACCAATCATTACAATAAAACATGCCGCAACATTTATTGTCAACTGGAAAAGAAGGAAACGTTGTATATTCTTGTATAGTGAACGTCCCCACATAACCGCACGTGCAATACTTGTAAATGAATTGTCAATAATAGTAATGTCACTCGCCTCCTTTGCCACCGATGTACCGTCACCCATTGACAACCCCACCTGTGCAGCTTTTAATGCAGGAGCATCATTTGTTCCGTCACCGGTCACTGCAACAACAGCGTCCTGTTCCTGCAACAGACGTACAAAACGTTGCTTATCCATGGGACGTGCACGACACATTATCTTCAATTCTTTTACTATCTTCGATGCCTCTTCATCACTCATTGCCTCAAAATCAGGGCCTGTAATGATTGCTGAAGCAGGTGTCTTTTCGTTACATATTCCTATTTGACGACCTATTTCTCGTGCTGTACCCGGTGTATCTCCTGTTACAATTTTTACATCTACACCGGCTTCCAAGCAACGTTTTACAGCCTCCGGAACATCATCACGCACCGGGTCCGAGATAGCAACAAATCCCATAAATGTCAAGTCGGATGTCTGCAACCTGCCATCTATGTATGGTGCTGTATCGTCCTTCTCGTCAAGAACCTTATAAGCAAAGCCCAATGTTCTCATGGCCATAGCCTGATATTCATGTAGTTTTGTCTCAATAGCTCCACGCAACATCTCTACTCCATTGTTCTCGGCCATTCCGGCAACATTATCACAAAGAGAAAGAACAATCTCCGGAGCGCCCTTTACATAAAGAACCTTTTTGCCACACAATGAATCGACTACCGTTGCCATATATTTGCGTTCAGTAGAGAATGTAAGACGGCTTACTATTGTAGCCTTCTCCCTTAAAGGCATGTAATCTACTCCGGCTTTGTCAAGCCACAAGAGAAGTGCTGCCTCTGTAGGGTTACCAATGGTTTTTATACCACTCTCTTCACGGTTCAGGTTTGCTGTAGAGTTTACAGATATTCCCTCTTTTACAAAAAGTGTTGCTGCATCATCGTCCAGGTTCTGATTTTTCAACGCAAAGAAATTGGTCTCATAAACCTGCATTCGGTTCTGTGTAAGCGTACCTGTCTTATCAGTGCAAATAACAGTAGTAGCACCCATTGTTTCACAAGCATGCATCTTGCGTACGAGATTGTTTGTCTTCAACATACGGTTCATGCTCAAAGCAAGACTCAATGTTACAGACATTGGCAACCCCTCGGGTACAGATACCACAATAAGCGTTACTGCAATCATAAAGCTATTGAGCAATGATGAAACAATGTCAAGAGTTCCCATA
The DNA here is from genome assembly GCA_017647975.1 of Bacteroidaceae bacterium. Classification (GTDB taxonomy): domain Bacteria; phylum Bacteroidota; class Bacteroidia; order Bacteroidales; family Bacteroidaceae; genus HGM04593. Next base: position 9,292 of record JAGCJL010000007.1, read on the forward strand.
GCCTCGTCAGCAACAATAACTTTGAATGAAAGAAGTATAAATGTTACTCCGGCAGCAATATATCCCAATTTACTTATTACACCGGCAAGTTTCTTCAGCTGTATCTGTAGCGGAGTTTCAAGATCATTGTCTATTTGAGCACCACTATTCACCTTGCCATATTCAGTTGCATCACCCACCATATCGACACACATCACACCATTGCCATCAACAACAGTGGTACTACGTAACACCCTATTTGACGGATATGTCGCTTCGGAGTCAAAATCAACTTCATCAATACTCTTTGATATTACCGGCTCTCCTGTCAGAGTCGATTCATTTATCTGCAATGACTGTGCATCAAGCAAGAGACCGTCGGCAGGCACCTCATCGCCGGTATTAAGCATTACAACATCACCAACAACTATCTCCTTACGCGAAACCTCTTGAATCTTTCCATCACGCAATACAGCAACCATCACATCATCGTTCACAGTATTAAGAACATCAAAAGCCCTTGCTGCCTTTACCTCAAAGATAAAGCCTATAGTACTTGCAAGAATAATTGCTATAAATATTCCCAAAGGCTCAAGAAATGCTTTAAAACCCTCTTGTTCAGGACCCCAACAATGCACACATGATATACCAATAGACAATACCCATGCAAAAAGCAGAATACGTATAATCGGATCTTCAAATTTCTCAAGGAATTGTTTCCATAATGGAATTTTCTCGGGCGGAGTCAAGATATTTTCTCCATGCAGACGGCGACTCTCTTCAACTTCCTCCGATGTCAATCCCTTTATTTTTACTTCGGACATGATTTTTTCTCTTTTAAATTATATCAATCAAACAGATTCAATCTGTTTTTTCTTGCTTCTTCAATAGAACGCAAAGCTGTCTTTTCCTTATTTGCGTTCTGCTCACGCAATGCCTGTTGTTGTTCATGTAACGACTCCACAAAAGCCTTGCGACGTACATCATCGCCAAGCAGTTCTGCCGCAACAATAACATTCTGCGACACATCCTTTACATGAATTACAGGAGCATCGAATTCCGGTGCAATCTTAACCGCTGTATGCATTGGGCTTGTTGTTGCTCCGGCAATCATCACCGGAATATTCAAGCCGACCTGTTTCATACATTTCACGACATTTATCATCTCATCGAGCGAAGGTGTTATCAATCCACTCAAAATGACAATATCGGCTGACGATTCTTTAGCCTCGGCAACAATTCTCTCAGCCGGAACCATTACACCCAAATCAATAACATCATAACCATTGCATCCCATTACAACAGCTGCAATATTTTTACCTATATCGTGTACATCACCTTTAACTGTTGCTACAACAATTTTTCCAGCCGATATTTTTTCACCTTTCTGTTCTCTCTCAATGAGTGGCTGCAAAACAGCAACAGCCTCTTTCATCGTGCGAGCAGTCTTTATCACTTGTGGCAAGAATAGTTTTCCCTCGCCAAAAAGCTCGCCTACATATTCCATTCCGGCCATCAGAGGACCTGAGATAACACCTACTGCCGACCCACACTTCTCTACGGCTTCGGCAATATCCTCTGAAAGATAATCACCAACACCTTTCAACAAAGCCCATTTCAATCGTTCCTCGACAGAAGCATTACGCCATGCATCGTCAGTTGCCTGTTGAGTTGTCACACCCTTCTCTTTTAGAGCAGTAGCCATTGTTATAAGTTTATCCGTTGCCGAAGCATTGCGACACAATATAACATCCTCAATGACATCTTTCAAATCGGCAGGAATATCCTCATACTGCAACTGCGTCTGCGGATTGAGAATTCCCATATCCATACCTTCTTTTATTGCATGATAAAGGAACGATGCATGCAAAGCCTCGCGTACATAATTATTACCACGAAAAGAAAAGGAAAGATTACTTATACCACCACTGATATGTGCTCCCGGCATATTCTTTCTTATCCATTCACATGCACGTATATAATCCAGGCCATAAGAAGCATGTTCCTCTATACCTGTTGCAACGGCAAGAATATTTGGATCAAAAATTATCTCATACGCCTTAAAACCGGCCTTTTGAGTCAAAAGGTCATAGGCACGTTTGCAAATCTCGGTCTTGCGTTCAAATGTCGTTGCCTGCCCCTCTTCATCAAAGGCCATAACCACAACCACAGCACCAAGACGACGTGCTTCCACTGCACGCTGCACAAAAAGAGTCTCACCTTCCTTAAGAGATATGGAATTGACAATAGAACGTCCTTGCGTACATTTGAGACCTGCACGAATCACCTCCCAGTCCGAAGAGTCAATCATCAATGGCACCCTTGCAATATCAGGTTCTCCGGCAAGCATATTCAGGAAAACCGTCATCTCCTCACGTGCATCAAGCAGACCGTCATCCATATTTATATCAAGCACTTGTGCACCATCCTCAACCTGTTGACGAGCAATCTTCAACGCCTCGGCATAATTTTTCTCGTTAATAAGCCTCAAGAATTTACGCGAACCGGCAACATTACAACGCTCACCGATATTCATGAAATTCATCTCATGATTCACAACAAGCCTTTCAAGTCCGGATAACCACAATTCCTGTGGTTTTGCAACCGGGCATCGCGGTATCACTCCTTCAACCAATGCAGGGAAAAGAGCGATATATTCATCGGTTGTTCCACAACAGCCACCGACAATATTCACCAGACCTTCATCAATATACTCTTTGATAATTGCAGCCATTTCTGCCGGTGTCTGGTCATACCCCCCTAATTCATTTGGAAGACCGGCGTTGGGATAGACACTTACATAACATGGTGCCACATTGGAAAGGCGTTTAAGGAACGGCTTCATCTCCCTTGCACCAAAAGAGCAATTCAATCCTATAGATAACAGATTTCTGTTGGCAACAGATGCCACAAAAGCCTCAATAGTCTGTCCCGAGAGGATACGTCCCTGCTTGTCGGCTATTGTAAACGAAAGCATAACCGGAACATCGCGTCCTGTTATCTCCATTGCCAAATCTGCAGCATAAAGAGCAGCCTTGGCATTCAATGTATCAAAAATCGTTTCGCACAACAATGCATCCACCCCACCCTCAATGAGTGCAGTCATCTGCTCCTTATAAGCTTCGGCAAGTTCATCAAATGTAATATTACGGAATGCAGGGTTCTCCACATCGGGACTCATGGAGCATGTACGTGATGTAGGCCCCACAGAACCGACAACATAACGTGGTTTTTCAGGAGTTGAGAAAATGTCGGCAACCTCACGTGCCAACACTGCCGCCTTATAATTTATCTCTTGACAGAGAGCCTCACAACCATATTCCAATTGAGATATTCTGTTGGCATTGAATGTACAAGTCTCAATAATATCGGCACCGGCAACAAGATAACGGGTGTGTATTTCACGAATGACATCGGGACGTCCCAAAACCAGAAGGTCATTATTTCCTTTTAATGGAATGGGATGCGATGCAGGAAGAGAACCACGAAAATCCTCTTCGTGCAGAGCATAACTCTGCACCATTGTACCCATGGCACCGTCAAGTACCAATATTCTATTTTTTAAAGCATCTTTTAAATTCATGCTTCCAATTGCTTTATTATAAAACAAGTTACTCTACCCTCAACGGATAGAGCAAATTGTCCGGTTATATTACATCAGTTTAATAATCTCTTCTAATACGAGCCATTTCGCGTTTGTCATCGCGTTCCTTAATAGATTCGCGTTTGTCATACTCATGCTTACCTCGGGCAAGAGCAATTACAAGTTTAGCCAAACCTTTTTCATTTATGAACAGACGCATTGGCACTATGGTAAAACCGGGATTCTTTACAGCCTGCTTCAGTTTTCTTAGTTCCTTTCTTTCAAGCAACAGCTTTCTGTCACGACGTGCAGTGTGGTTATTATACGAACCATAGAAATACTCTGCAACATGCATGTTCTTCACCCATAGTTCCTCATTGATGAACGTACAGTATGTATCAACAAGGCTTGCTTTTGACAACCTTATTGATTTTATTTCAGTACCTGTGAGAACAATGCCTGCGGTATAACTTTCAGTTACGATATAGTCAAACGAAGCACGTCGGTTCTTTATATTTACATTAGAAACCCTTTTATCCATAATGAACAGAGTATATTATTTCTTAAAAGGATTTGCCAATTTTCCACCAATGAAATTTATTTTTTCAATAGAGGCATTACCTTTTTCATCCTTTATTTCACGATTCAAATATATTCTTGTTTTCAAGGTATCATATGATTCAACAGACCTTTTCTGTTCCTGAGTCAAAAAGTCTCCGGCATTACTCAAATCATAAGTAAGAAAAACTGTTGTTATATCATCATTACTTCTTGTAGCCTTGGCAAATAACTCCAATTCAAGATACTCTTTATCCACACCCTTTACCGCCATGGCAAACTGAGCACCGGGTTTTAGACCATAATATGAAACATTTATATTCTGACAATTGTTCCATACCCACACAGGATATGCGTATCTGTCAAAAAACTCATAAAATTCCAATTGCTTGAATGGAGCGTTATATACAAGAGGATCAATTGTCGCTATGGTATCCAAATTATGTGTTGGAATAATGTCATAGACCTTGTATATTGAATATTCAGGTTTCTTGCCTGTAGAAGAATCGTAGAAGTATCGCAAAACCATTCTTGCACGATCTCCTGTTTTTAATTGTTGCCCTTCCATATTCGATACCATGATAAAAGTATCGCTAAATTCAGGCACAACTGCATGTTTATTCACTGTATATATATCATCAATGTACAAATCCCAAGATTCTCCCAACTCTGCCGGATTACATGATGTCATTAAGAACATTGCCATTGAGGCAAACATCAAACCAAATATCTTCTTCATAGTCATATATGTGCAAATTTCTTGCGAAAGTACAAAAAATATGGCAAAAACGAACACAAAAAAACAGATAATCTCGCATATATTATATATTTTTAAACATCAGTCAATTTTTATAATAATTTTTATACACTTTTTTCCCTTCAAACTTTGCTTAAGAGATAATTTTCACTATCTTCGCAAAGCAAAATGGACTATGTTTAACAATTAAAACATATTAGTAATTATGGTTTATTCACACGAAGTAGAAAACATGTGTGTAGTAAAGAAGGGTCCTAACCACGGTCCTGCTCCAATCCCCGAAGAGGGCAAATGGATTAAGGCAAAAGAGGTTGCAGACATCTCAGGTTTTACACACGGTATTGGTTGGTGTGCTCCTCAGCAGGGTGCATGTAAACTTTCATTGAACATCAAGAACGGTATCATCCAGGAGGCTCTTGTAGAGACAATCGGTTGTTCAGGTATGACACACTCAGCAGCTATGGCTTCTGAAATTCTTCCTGGCAAAACTATTCTTGAGGCATTGAACACCGACCTTGTTTGCGATGCTATCAACACAGCAATGCGTGAGTTGTTCTTGCAGATCGTTTACGGTCGTAGCCAGTCAGCTTTCTCAGAAGGCGGTTTGATCATCGGTGCAGGTCTTGAGGACCTTGGTAAAGGTTTGCGTAGCCAGACAGGTACACTTTACGGTACACTTGCAAAGGGTTCACGTTACTTGGAAATGGCAGAGGGTTACATCACACGCCTCGCTCTTGACAAGAACGACGAAATCTGCGGTTACGAGTTCATCAACCTCGGCCAACTTATGGATGAGATTAAGAAAGGCACAGACGCAAATGAGGCTGTTAAGAAATTGACAAAATCATACGGTCGTTTCTCTGAGGAGGCAGGTGCTGTTAAGTATATTGACCCACGTAAAGAATAAGGAGGATTAAGCTATGATAAGACCCGTAAAATTTGAAAGTCAGGATCGTCGTATCAAGCAGATCCTTGCTGTACTTAACGAGAACGGTATCGCTTCTATCGAAGAGGCTAACGAGATTTGCGAGCAGTACGGTATCGACCCTTACAAAATCTGTGAGGAGACACAGCCTATCTGTTTCGAGAACGCAAAATGGGCTTACGTTGTAGGTGCTGCTATCGCATTGAAGAAAGGTTGTTCAAACGC
>JAGCJL010000054.1 GCA_017647975.1 Bacteroidaceae bacterium
AGGTGAAAGACCGTGATGCCCTGTTGCTTGCTATAGGAAAAGGAACGGTAGTCCTGGGCAATGATGACACAGATGCGTTGCTCGGAAACAAACGTCTCAGTTTCGCGTCACTCTTCTCGTTCAGCAAGGAGAAGAAGAAAGAGGACGGTCAGGAGGTAGAGCGTTATGAAGAGGTAGACCGCAAGAAACCGCTGAACCTTACCGATGACAACCTCAAACGCAACTTTATCATCGCCGACTGCTGTCATCCCATTCCCGGTGACGATGTGCTGGGATTCTATGACGAGGAGAAGCATATAGTCATTCACAAACGAAACTGTCCGGTAGCCAACACACTCAAGAGCAGCCATGGCGACAGGATACTTGCAGCAAAGTGGGAGACACACAAACAGCTCTATTTCGTCGTTCCCATCCAGATAAAAGGTATAGACGATATGGGTGTACTTCATGAGATAACGGCAATCATATCGCAGCAACTCAATGCCAATATACAGAAGATGATAATCGAGAGCAACAACGGTATCTTTGAGGGAACATTCTGGGTTAACGTCCACGACGTCGATGACGTGAAGAATATCTGCGAGAACCTACGCAAGGTGAAGAATATAAAGACTATTGCACGAATTGGTTAAACCAATGAGATATTATTGTTAATAAAAAAACAGGTTGCTTGGGCAACCTGTTTTTTTATGTTTAATCGTTGTTCATCTCCTTGATGTCAACTTCGCTCTCTTTGGCTTCGCCAAGCAAGTGCTTGCTGAAGAAGTCGGCCATCTTCCAGAAGAAGTATTCGTCCATGGTCTCAAATCCGTGACGCTGTCCGGGGAGAACGAGCATCTCGAAGCGTTTGTTGGCACGGATAAGAGCATCTACCACGCGGGTGGTATTTGCCGGGTGTACATTGTTGTCCATGTCGCCGGTAACGAGCAAAAGGTGTCCTTTGAGGCGTTTTGCAAGTTCCTGATTGGTGCTGATGCTGTATGAGAATGTTGTATCTCTTTCAACAATACCTTCCTTGTTCTTCTTTTCCTTTATGTTCTCCTTTATACCATGGTGCTTTTCGCTCCACCAGTTGTTGTATATACGGTTGTCGTGGTTGCCGGCACATGATACGGCAGCCTTGAAAAAGTCATTGTATGTGAGTATCGCAGCTGTTGACATGAATCCGCCTCCTGAGTGGCCGTGGATACCAACATTGTTGCCGTCAATGAACTTGTGACGTGCTATGAGTTGTTGTGCGGCAACTTTCTTGTCGGCAAGGCCGTAGTCGCGTAAGTTTCCATAACCATAGTTGTGATACCACTTGGAACGGTTGGGATGTCCACCTCGGTTACCTACTGTAATAACAATGAATCCCATCTGTGCAAGACGGTCTATGCGGTTCATGCCACTTGACCAACTCTCGTTTACAGCCTCGGTCTGTGGACCGGGATATACATATTCTATAAGAGGATAGCACTTTGTTGAGTCAAAGTCAAACGGCTTGTACATAACACCATGAAGGTCTGTTACGCCATCGGCAGCCTTGACTGTGAAACGCTCTGGGAATTTGTAGCCTGCAGCAAACAGTTGTGAAAGGTCGGCTGTGCCAAGCTCTAAGTTCTTCTTACCGTTTTTGCTATATACGTGGTTCACTGGAGCTGTATCTACACGCGAACTTGTAACCACAAAAGCCTCTCCTTCGGCTGCAGGAAAGAATCTGCTGTTCATGTCGCTCTCATCAATCTGCTTCAAATTGCTTCCGTCAAAGTTCACACTGTATATGTGCATGTAGTATGGGTTCTCATTCTCGTTATAGCCACAAGCAGTGAAATATATCTTCTTCTCCTTATCGTTTACAACTATGATATCCTCAACATGGTATGCACCATTGGTGATAGGGTTTGCAAGTGTACCATCGGCATTGTAGAGGTAAAGCATTGCCCAACCTGTTCTCTCCGACCACTGTATGAACTGTTTGCCATTGTTGACAGGATATATGGGCTTACTCTCGATACTTGTATTCATCTCCTCGTGTACAAGCATCTTTGTAGAGTCAAGAGTCAAATCGTAATAGCATACTTCAATCTTCTTCATGTCGCGGCTTATACGCTCAAAGTAGAAGCCGTTGTTGTCGCCAAGCCAAACGGCTTTTCGTGGGTTCTCATATCGTGTGAGGTGTGTGGCAGGTTTGCTAAACAGGCTTATGCGTTGCTGCTTGAACTGCTCTACATTGATGATTTTGCTTGTCTTGTTCTCAAAATCGAACAACTCGACAGTTGTCTTTGGTGTTTCCTCACCAGGCATTTGGTAACGGTAGGTTTCCAGTGTGGGGCGTGGACCGCTTAGTGAGTTGATAACCCACATTTTTGATAGGATTGAGTCGGCACGGTGTGTCATAACAAAGTGGCGTGAATCGGGGCTCCAAAGTGCATATACACGGAAGCGTTTGGTGCTATCGGGCTTCTCGTCGAGCGAGTGGCGTGCATAGCAACGATTTGGAGTACCGCCTGTTGTGAGACGGTGCTCTACAATGTTTGTATCCTTCTCCCAGATACGTAGCTTTTCAAGGTCTTCGCGTGACATGTACCATAGGTCATAGTCCTTCTCATAGATGGCGTATTTACCATCGGGTGATACATTTGCCCATGCCGGATATACAGGGTATAAATCCTCTATCTCATCCTTTGTACGCTCCAATAGCTGACAGCTCTTTATATCGTACTCAAAGTAGAATGTCTTGTTCTCCTTTTTGCCTTCGTTAGCCTTGATTTTTGTGCTGTCGTTACGTTCATGGCGAGGCAGTTGTTTGTCAACCTCTTTCTTTGATGCTATATCAAAACGTACATATCGGTTCTCGCGTATGTTGCGGTTGATACGTATTGGTGCGTGTTGTGCATCGTAAGGGTCACCGGTACGCAGTGTAAGCTCTTTTGCAAGCCAATCCATATCCCAAAGCTCTTTGCGGTTGCCTTTTACAGCATCTACAATGTAGAAATTTGTACCGTTGGTGTCGCTCCAAGAGTAGATGAACTCTTTGCCATTGGCAAACCATATTGGCTGTACTGATGTCTGCTTGACCATGCGTGAAATCTTTGCCGGTGAGAAACGTTCGGCAAGTGCGTAGTTTGGACGAACCTTGTTGTCCTGAGCATCGGCTGTTGATGTGAACAACAGCGGCAGAATCATAAGGATAAATATTTTTTTCATGTGTCTTGATTTATAAATAACAGCTCTGGCATTTTATGCAGAGCCGTTATTCTTTTGGTTATCTCTCTTTGTTTTAGTTATTCTTTTTGTTTATGTTGTGCAAGGAATCAAAAATCTTCTTGAATCCCCTGCGTTTGCTGATGTCAATTTTTGCAATACCGCCTGTAGATGTCTCTTTGTAAAGGCTGGGAAGGTCGTGACCGGTCTCTTTCATAACCTCTACAATGCGGTCAAAATCAATCTTGTGCTTGCCGTCAGATAGTGCCGCGTATGTGCAAGCATCCAAAGCTCTTGCTGCAGCAATTGCATTACGTTCTATACATGGAACCTGTACTAATCCACATAGAGGGTCACATGTCAATCCAAGGTGGTGTTCCAATCCCATCTCTGCGGCATATTCTATCTGGTTTATTGTTCCACCGAACAGTTGGCATGCAGCAGCAGCAGCCATGGCACATGCTACGCCAATCTCACCCTGACAGCCTACATCGGCCCCGGAGATTGAAGCATGTTCTTTGGCAACGTTGCCAAAGAGTCCTGCTGTTGCAATGGCTCTCAAAATACGTGCGTCGGAACAGTTGTGCGATGTTGAGAGGTGGTATAGTACAGCCGGTAATACACCACTTGAACCACATGTCGGTGTGGTTACAATGGTGCTGCCACTTGCGTTTTCTTCCGATGTGGCAAGGGCGTAAGCATAGACTTTTGCTTTGCTGCTTACCGCAGCACTATATGAGAATGACTTGTTCAGGTATGTACTTGCCTTACGTTGCAATCCCAAGCCACCGGGTAGTACACCTTCATTTTCCAAACCACGTTGTATGGTACTTTTCATTGTTTTCCACACTTCTGTAAGGAAATTCCAGATTTCTGGGCCTTCATATTTCTCTACATACTCCCAAAAGGTACAACCCGTTTCGTCGCACCAGTCCATGATATCATGTATGGTTGTAAGTGGGTATATGTCCTCCTCGTTCTTTGTGGTCTCTTCGTTGGCAAGTTCTCCACCACCAATACTGTATATTGTCCAGCTGTCGATGACCTTACCCTCCTTTATGCCTTCAAAGAGCATACCGTTTGGATGGAATGGAAGGAATGTGTCCGGTTCCCAAATAATTTCCAATTTTGCAATAGGTTCAAGAACCTTAATTATGGCAACATCGGTCATATGGCCTTCTCCTGTTGCAGCCAGGCTACCATAGAGAGTGACTCTGTAGCTGTCAACATTGCTGCAACGCTCGGCAAAAATCTTGGCAGCACGGTTGGGTCCCATTGTGTGACTGCTTGATGGTCCAAGTCCTATTCTGAATAGTGAACGGAGTGATTTCATATAGATTATGTTTTGTTTGTTTCTATGAAGGTTTGTTCTTTTTGCGAAAATAATATTTTCTTGTGATATTGGAATGATTCTCGTATAAAAAAACTATCTTAGACGGCAAATAAAATTATCATTGTTATGCAAAAGGTTTTGATTACAGGTGCAAGCGGTTTTGTGGGGAGTAGGTTTGTAAGGCGTTGGGATAACGATTATATATTGTTGACTCCTTCTCATAGCGAACTTGATATAACGGACGCAAGGTCGGTTGATGAGTTTTTTCTACAGAATACGCCACAGGTGGTGATTCATTTGGCTGCAATATCCAACACCGGCCTTTGCGAACAGAATCCCGAACTAAGCCACCGTGTGAATGTTGAAGGTGCTGTGAATGTGGCATCCGCTGCGGCACGTTATGGTGCCAAGATGATATTCTTCTCAAGCGATCAGGTGTATAATGGCAATAGGGAGAGCGGTCCGCTCGATGAGGATGTCGCACTGTCGCCGGTCAATGTCTATGGAAAAGATAAACTGGAAGCAGAGGAAAGAGTACTTGCAGTGTCACCTACAGCAGTTGTGCTACGTGCCACATGGATGTATGATCGCGAACGCGAAGGGATGTTAACACATGCCAATTTTGTTGTTAATATTGTGAAGGCGACAAAGGAACGCTCACAATTGGTTTTCCCGGTACGCGAATATCGCGGAATAACATGGGTGCGAGATGTTGTGGAATATCTGCCTTTGACATTTTCTTTGCCGGGCGGTGTGTATAATTATGGGGCCGGTGCTGCAATGAACACATATGAGGTTGCATGTTGTTATTGCGAGATGCTTGTTGGATTACATGCCGGTCCTGTCATAGTTCCTGACTATGAACGTTATCCCGAACACGAACGAAACCTGTCGATGAATATCGACAAAATTTTCCGCTCGTCAGGTGGCACAATATATTTTGGCAGTACCATGGATGGTCTGCGTATATTTACCGAAATGGAAGAGTGTTTGCGATAACTCTTCTTACCAGAATTTGTTATTCTCGGGGCTGTACTCAAAACCTGCAGCTCCGAGTTTTTCTTCAAGTTCTTTGCGGTCTATGTCAAGGTTTGCACAAAGTTCGTCGAGTGAGTCGTAACGGTCACGCAAGTACATGTTCACAGTGCTGAAAAGCATCATAGGGTCTTGTGGTAGTTCCATAATATATATATTTATCTAAAAATATTAAACTCTTCATTATAAACAGGGCCTCTCATTCCAAAGAATTTCATAATGCTGTGGAATACATGGTATTGTTCCACTTCGTCAAGTAGCTTCAGTTCCTCATTACCTCCGGAGTTCCAAACGATGAACGGAATTTCGTACTGTTGCTTTGGAGCAACCTTCATGGGCATGCCATGCATGAACAGGTTATCCTCGCCCAACGATTCGCCATGGTCCGAAACAAAGAGCATGCAACTGCGACGTTCGGGAATTTCTTTTAAAATCCCAATTACTGAATGTATAAGATAATCGGTATAAACGATAGTGTTGTCATATGCGTTCATCAGCTCTTCGGGTAAGGCATTTGCAACTTCTACTGTATTGCATACAGGGGTGAATACCTCAAATTCTTTAGGGTACTTCTCGTTGTATGTTGGGCCATGACTTGTACTGCAATGAAGTACAATCAGTAACTTATTATTATCACAGTTCTGTATCTCTTCTTTGAGTCCTGTAAGCATAATGCCGTCATATCTTGCATCGGCTTCAGGGTACATCTTCTTGAGTAATTTATGTGTGTATTTCTTTTCTATGTGCAACGGTGGTTCACCCCAGTTGCATGAACGCCACACCACATCTACTCCTTGACGGTACATGTAGTTTGGGAGTATTTCATATAACTTGTTTGTCGGCTGGTGGTCAAGTATAGCCTTGACGGCAGCAGTAGTATATGTAGCAGCCGAGTTTGCGATATATGCCGTTATGCTATCGCCTGCAAGCAGTGGGTTTGTCTCCTTGTGGTAGCCGTAAAGGGAAAAATTCTCTCTGCGTGCCGACTCACCTATGACAAGCACGCATACATCTTTACTGTCGGTGGTGAACTCCGCGTCGGGAAGAAGAATCTCTTTTTGATTGAGTTTTTTCATGCGGTTGTAGTAGCGTACGGAATTGACTGTGTATGACCAGGGCATGAGCAGGCTGCCAAGCTGTGTGGAATTATTGTCAATCCATAACACATTACGCATGTTCATCAATATAACAACTAATACTATAGCCAGCGATGTACCAATGTTTCCCAAGAATTTCTTGAAACTATTGTAGTTGATTTTTGTGAAGAAGATTGCTATGCATGGTGCAAGGCCAAGAGTCATGATGTAATATAACATTCCCCATGAGAGGAAACCAGAAGCTTCGGAATATCTAGTGTTGAACAGGTTGCCCATCATCATGTCGGTGATAAGCACTTCGTATGTGTTTATGAAATAGAGGCATATAGCATCAGCGATGAATGTGAATGCGAGAATATACTTACCAATACCGCGTCCTAAATATAAAACCAGATAATAGAAAAAGAAATCTACCGCAAGCATAAGTATTGCCACGCTCGCGAAGATGAACGCTCCGTTGAAACCTTTTTCTATGTTGTCAAGTACAGCTCTGAAGGCTGGAAGGTGGAACGCTACAACTGTGTATATGCTTAGTATTGCTGATACGACAGTCAGGCTTCTTGGTTCTCGATAGAAACGTATCTTCATGGTTATCGTCTTGTGATATATTTGTAATATGCTATGCTCAAAATAATCAATAGTGCCAGGAGTAGGCAGTTGAACATGATTGTGAGCGGAATATTTGCTTTGTAAGTGACATCCGTTGATGGCCTGTCACTCTTTGTTGCATCGTAGCGTGCAAAGGGATTGGTGTATATAACCTCGCCACCGGGGAAATATGCTGTGATACGTGCATAGTGGTCATTGGGTTGCATGGTATATACGGCATACATATGACCTTGGAAAAAGGCGAGTGTACTATGCTCTTGTCCGGTAATTTTTATACTGTCGGCCATTTGGGAGAATGCTATGTATATAGTGCTGTCCGCAAGACTAATCTCTTTAATGTAGGGTAGTAAGAGATTCTTTTCTCTTTTTATCTTCCAGTCACCGTTACCGTAGTCGGGTATTCTCATAGAGTAATAACAGCCGTCGTTGAGTGCTTTTTTCAAATCGTTGTATCTCCCCGACGGTGTCTGTATGAAATTGCACCGGCGTGCAAATTTGTTTGTTCTGTCAGGGTAATGTAGGTCATCGTTGGCAAGGCCGAAACTGTAATGTCCGGCACTCAATGCCCAATCCCAGAATTCATTTTCGGAACTCTTTCCACAATCGAGTTCCATGATGTCATATCTCGACAGCTTCTGCATTTGCTTGCGGTTTGTGCCTGTAGTACGCAAGGGGTGGTTGAACTGTATAATGTCGCAATCCTTACGCAGTATGTCAAGCTGAAACTGTCTGTGCGATGCAGTCAATGGTAGCAGATGGTCGAAACGGTTGACCTTGTCACTCCCGAAAACAAGTTTGTGGAACTTGAAGAGATTGTATCCATGTTCATAAACATTGACCTGTAATGCGGTGTCGAATGGATGAACTGTCAATTCGTTATGGTTGGAGAATGTCACAATGTCATATCCAAAATCCTTGTGGAACTCATAGACCTCTCCGGGCCAATATTCACATTCATTCAAAAGCCCCTCTACACGGGTGTGTACATGGAAGTTTGCCTTTTTCCATTTCTCGTTCCTGTTGAAGTTGTGGTATGGGTTGAAAATATCAGGACCTTCAAAAGGCTTTGGCTCTTCAAAATCATAAATTACCGTAACGCTTGTTACGATAACGGCTGAAAGTGCAAGAAACAGCACCGATACTGCTGCTTTTGACAATCTTCGTAATGATTTTTTTATGAAAGACATTTTTTGTGGCATTCGTTTAAAATTACACAAAAGTAACTTTAAATCTTTTAATAGTGAAATAATGGCATAAAATTTACCTCTATTAACACAATCTAAAAAAATAAGGACATGGATGAAAATGTAACATTTAACAAGAGAACTTTAATGGGGTTTATGATTGCTCAAATTGAAAGAAAGAAGGAACTTGGATATGAAAGGACCTGTGAAACCTACGCCTCTACGCTTAGGAGTTTTATGAGATTCCGCAAAAATAAGGATATCAGGCTTTGTGATATCAATGCCGACCTTATGCAACTTTACGAAGCGTATTTGATAAATTCTTGTCATTTGGCAAGAAACAGTACTTCGTTCTATATGCGTATTTTGCGTGCCGTATATAATAAGGCTGTTGATGCCGGTATTATCAAACAGCGAAGTCCGTTCAAATATGTATATACAGGTGTAGAGAAGACTGCTAAGAGGGGCTTGCCGCTAAAGACCATAAAGAAAATAAAAAAAGTAAGATTAAGACCTTTACGTTCAATGATGTTTGCACGTGATATGTTTATGTTTTCTTTCTATACTCGCGGAATGTCATTTGTGGATATGGCATATCTCAAAAAGAGTAATCTTAAAAAAGACGTTCTGATATATCGTCGTCGTAAGACCGGACAACAACTATTTGTAAAATGGGAAAAATGTATGCAGGAAATAGTCGATAGATATCCTACCGGGGACAGTGAATATCTGCTTCCTATCATATTGTCTTCTGAAAAAGATAGTCGTTTACAATATCGTTCAGCAATGTCAAATATAAATGGAAAACTAAAACAGTTAGGCGAGGAATTGCATTTGCCGATATCTTTGACCATGTATGTTGCACGTCACTCCTGGGCAAGTGCTGCAAAAAGTAAGAATATACCTCTTGCGGTAATAAGTGAAGCCATGGGACATGATAATGAGAGTACAACTCAAATATATCTCTCTTCTTTGGAAACAACTGTTGTTGATAAAGCAAACCGTAGAATAATTAGTGCATTAGAATAGTGTTATGACAATTTAACAAAACATATTTTTGGCTTAACAATTATTATGTGAATTGATATATCTGTTTTTAATACATTTAGTTTGACATATAAATTATGATGATAAAACAACAGCCCCTCGGTGGAGGGGCTGTTGTTTTATATATGGGGTTATTATTACTTCACCTCTTCAAACTCAGCGTCCTGAACATCATCATTGTTCTGCTGGTTGTTGTTTGCCTGCTGGCCGCCTTGAGCACCTTGTGCACCCTGAGCTCCACTCTGTGCGTACATCTCGGCACTTGCAGCCTGCCATGCATTGTTAAGCTCTGCTGTAGCAGCATCGATGCCTGCAAGGTCCTGTGCCTTGTGTGCCTCTTCGAGCTTCTGTACAGCTGCCTCGATAGGAGCTTTCTTGTCTGCTGGAATCTTGTCGCCGAGCTCGTTCAACTGGTTCTTTGTCTGGAATACCATTGAGTCTGCCTGGTTGAGCTTGTCAATCTTCTCGCGTTCTTTCTTGTCTGCATCAGCGTTTGCCTCAGCCTCAGCCTTCATGCGCTCGATTTCTTCCTTGCTCAAGCCCGAAGAAGCCTCGATGCGGATA